>CALBWZ010000364.1 GCA_937893415.1 uncultured Comamonadaceae bacterium
GTGGGTACCGGATGTCTACCAAGGCGCACCGACCGCGGTGGCTCTGATGATTGGCGGCGCTCCCAAGTTGGCCGTATTTGCCATGATGATGCGTTTGCTGGTTGATGGCTTGCTGCCCTTGGCGATTGACTGGCAACAAATGCTGATGGTGTTGGCAGTGGTGACACTGCTGATAGGTAACTTGTCTGCCATTGCACAAACCAACTTTAAGCGCATGTTGGCGTTTTCAGCCATTGCGCAAATGGGCTTTGTGTTGATTGGCATGTTGTCGGGTGTGGTCAACGGCAACACGCTGTCTGCAGCCAACGCTTACAGCTCGGCCATGTTCTACATGATCAGCTATGTCTTAACGACGCTTGGTGTGTTTGGCGTCATTCTCTTGTTGGCCCGTGAAGGGTTCGAGAGCGAGGAAATTTCCGATTTGGCCGGCCTGAACCAACGCAGCCCCTTGTTTGCAGGTGTGATGGCCATTTGCTTGTTCTCGTTGGCAGGTGTGCCGCCACTGGTCGGGTTTTTCGCCAAGTTGTCGGTCATTCAAGCCTTGGTGGCAACGGCGCAACCTGCGGCGCTAGGGTTGGCTATTTTTGCGGTGGCCATGTCTTTGATTGGGGCTTTTTACTATCTGCGGGTCATCAAGGTCATGTATTTCGATCCGCCTTTGACTGCAACCACCGTGTCTGCCGGTGCCGATGTGCGTTTTGTATTGGCCTTGAATGGTGGTTTGGTTCTAGTTTTAGGTATTTTGCCCGGTGGACTGATGGCTTTGTGTGCCAATGCGGTGGTTCAAGCGCTGGGAAGTTGAGTCTTTGACATAATGGTGTCATGAAAGTCCTCGATCTCCAATGTCAACACCACCATAGCTTTGAAGGCTGGTTTGGGTCTGAGGACGATTTTCAGTCGCAAAATGTGCGGTTTTTGGTGGAGTGCCCTTTTTGCGGCGACCACCACATCACCAAAATGCTGAGTGCCCCTAGGCTGAATTTGTCTGGTGCATCGCAACCGCTTTCAGACAGCTCACACTCTGAACAAACAAGCTCTGATGCGGTAGCCACCACCTCGTCTTCCTCAGCTGCTTTGATGCCGGTAGAGGCTCAACAAGCTTGGATGCACATGGTTCAGCATGTATTGAGTAACACCGAAGATGTGGGCGGCCAATTTGCCGAAGAGGCCCGCAAGATGCACTATGGCGAAACGCCCGAGCGAGCCATACGTGGGCAAGTCTCCCGCGAAGAAACCAGCGCCTTGCTGGAGGAGGGCATTCAAGTCATGCCCCTGCCCATGCCAGCGGCCATCAAAGGCCCTGTTCAGTAAGCCCCACCTCGGCGGGGGGCGGAATTATTTATTTTTCAGCTTGCCTCTGGGCGCCACAAAAGTAACGGGCGGTGTAGGGCGGTCACCAGGAATAATGGGCTTTGCTGGAGACGTATCCTTTTTGGGTTTCTTAGACATCTTGTTGCTCTTTTGATCGCCTTTGGCCATGACCTACCCCTTTGTGTTTTTGACTGAATTGAAAATGTAAAGGCCCGAGCCTTATTTGACTTCGGTGACAAACTCGCTGACAGGGCGTCGGATTTTTTTCAAGTTCTCCAGCCAGTCTTGTCCTTTTGCACGGTAGCCCAACGGTAATAGTGCAACACTGCGCAA
>CALBWZ010000365.1 GCA_937893415.1 uncultured Comamonadaceae bacterium
TGACAACCCCTATGCCTAAACTATTCAACACACCCTCACCCACTGCCACTGCCAAACAATCACGCGTGCACATGGTACGTGAACAGTTAGAAGACGACATCATCGAAGGACGGCTGTTGCCAGGCGCACAACTGCACGCTGATGAGATAGCGGCCAGTCTGAATATGTCGCGCACACCCGTGCGTGAGGCCTTGCAGCAACTTGAATCCAGCGGCTTGGTAGAAGTATTTCCCAAGCGTGGCACCTACGTGGCAGCGTTGGGCGTGAGCACCATGATGGAAATGTTTGAAGTCATGGCCGAATTGGAGGCCCTGTGCGCCAGCCTGGCGGCCAAACGGGCCAGCACCGCAGTGCACGCCGAACTGGCCCAAGCCATGAGCATGTGTGAGCACGAAGCCCTACACGGCGACGCCAACAGCTACTACCGGGCCAATGAAAAGTTCCACCACCTGGTGTACAAGGCCAGCGCAAACCAGTTCTTACAACAGCAAACGGTGCAGCTTAAAAATCGCTTAAAACCTTATAGGCGCATGCAACTGCAAATCAGCCACCGCATAGACCAATCGTTGGCCGAACACCGCGATTTGTGCAACGCTATCGTGGCTGGCGATGCTGGCAAAGCCAGTGCCGCAGCGCGCTGCCACGTGGTCGTACAAGGCCAGCGCTTCACAGACTTAATTGCCCTCATCCGTGAGCGCAGCCAGCCTACGGCAAACGCCATTCAAGCCAACTAGCGTTGGCCACCACCTTGGTTGCTGAAAATATGCCTAGCCTGCAAGGGTTGTGAACGCAGGTAATTCACCTTACCAACCACTTGCCCACCAAGCTGCGCCGCGGCAGCCCATGGCCAGCGCGGGTTGAACAGCACAGCCCTGGCAATGGCTATCAGGTCGGCGTCGCCTCTGACCAAGGCATCCTCGGCAAACTGTGGGTCTGTTACCAAGCCCACACCAATGGTTGGCAAGCCAGTTGCTGTCTTAACGGCTCTAGCAAATGGCAGCTGAAAACCTGGTGCAACAGCTATTTTTTGCAGCGGCGACACGCCGGCGCTGGAAATATGTACAAAGTTGCAGTCCTGGGCTTTCAGCAACGCGCTTAAGCGGGTGGTCTCCTCTACAGTCCAGCCACCGTCTACCCAATCACAAGCCGATATGCGCACACCCAGCACACCGGTATAGACAGCTCTGACAGCTTGAAACACCTCCATCACGATGCGAATTCTGCCCTCGAAGCTGCCACCATACGCGTCGTCTCTGTGGTTGGCCAATGGCGACATGAATTGGTGCAACAAATAACCGTGTGCGGCGTGTAGCTCTACCGCCTCAATCCCCATGGATTGCGCGCGCTGAGCCGCCAGCACAAATGCTTGTGTGACATCTGCGATATCTTGCACACTCATGGCCCTGGGTGCGCGCTCTGTGGACAGATGCGGCACATTCGAAGGGCCCATCGTCAGCCAGCCTTGGTTGTCTAGGTCTAACAATTGACCGCCATCCCACGGCACGGCACTGCTGGCTTTGCGTCCAGCATGGGCCAGCTGTATACACACAGGCGTGTCAGGTGCCAAGGCACGCGCCTTGTGCAAATTAGATTGCAGCGCGGCGTGCGTAGCATCGTTCCATAAGCCCAAGCATCCAGGGCTGATGCGCCCATCTTTAGTCACTGCGGTAGCCTCTAGGGTGACCATGGCTGCGCCGCTGTTGAGCAAGTTGGTCCAGTGCGCCAAGTGCCAGTCTGTCGCTTGGCCGTCGTCGGCAGCGTATTGGCACATGGGTGCAATGACGATGCGGTTGGCCAATGTCAAGCCACCTTCTGGGCTTGGCAGCGTAAAGGGTGAAAACAGCAGGCTGTCGCTCATGATGGCAAGCGCTTGTTTTGTGGAAACATAAAACCTTTGGCCGCGTCGTCCATATCGGCTTTAAACGCGTGGCGTGTTTTGAGTGCCTCGGCGCGTTGGGCTGCGGGACGGGTGTTCACCAAGTCTAAAAAACGCTTGATGTTGGGGTATTGCGTCCAAGTGGCATCACCAGTGCCCAACACATACGGTAGCAAACGTACCCAACCCCACAGGGCAATATCCACAATGGAGTAGCCGTCGCCGAGCATGAAGGTGTGTGTGGCCAAGCGCTCGTTGATGAGCGACCAGTGTCGGTGTGCCTCAAAGTCGTAGCGGTTTAATGCGTACGCTTTAGGTTCTGGCGCGGCATGGCGAAAGTGCACAGACTGGCCAGAAAAGGGACCAATACCGCTGGCAATAAACATCAACCACGACAACATCACGCCGCGCTGCTGCGCGTCGCTGACTGCTGGCACAAACTGCCCGGCACGCTCTGCCAAAAACAGCAAACAGGCGTTGCTGTCAAACACGGTGACATCACCGTCTGTAATTGCCGGCAACTTGGCATTGGGGTTGACACGCAAAAACTCAGGCGCAAATTGCTCACCCTTGCGGGTGTCAACAGGGATGGCCTCGTAGGGCAAACCGAGTTCCTCCAACAGCAAAGCCACTTTCATGGGGTTGGGGGCTGCGTTGTAGAAAAACTTCAACATGGGGGAATCCTCTTGGTGGTGTGAAACGTAAAAACCGGACAGTGGTTGTCAATCTTATTTATAAGTCAAGGTGCCTGTTGCACCTGTCGCGCACAGGCAGCTGATGCACGCAACATGACCCAATCGACAGCAACTTATAGCTGTACCAATTTGGCCGTCCACATCTCAGCTTCAGTTGTAATGTTGTGTATAAGGGCCTCAGCAGCAGGCAGCAACGACACGCCCTCCAGCGTTATTAAATCCAGCCGCCTGTTGAGCCCCTTATGCGCCACAGGCAATGCCAGCAAATCGTCACCAAGCGGTACCGACAAGGCAGGCAACAAGGTCACACCCATGTCAGCTCGTACAAAGCTCAGCAGCGGTATGGGACGCCTGGTTACCCGCTGGTTGTGCGCCAGCACGGTCCACCGTCCAGGCGGATTTGGCTCGCCCTGAGCTGTTGTTTGAAGTCACTGTTGTGGCGGCAAATGCAGCTTAACAACATCAATGGTGACGACTAAACTTGGTGAAGTGGCCAACCACCCTTGGGAATACGGGATGACTGTCGCAGAACCAGCGGAGCGCTGATTCTGATTTTGGCTGGGGTGCGCGCCATGTTTTCAATAGTGTCCAGCAATAAATCTACTGTTGTACGCACCATGTGGTCGAGTGGCTGGCGAACAGTGGTCAAAGAAAAAGATGGCCATGCAGCCAGTGGCACATCGTCGTAGCCCACCACAGACACATCGTTGGGCACAGACAAGCCCAACTCCAAGCGCAGCACATCGAGTACCGCGAAGGCCATGTGGTCGTTGCCGACAAACACCGCATCTGGCGATTTTGGGCCACGAAATAAATCCCTGGTAGCTTGGGCGGCAACATCGCGCTTGTACATACCGTCTATCTGTGTGATGTTGTGAACACCCAGCTCTTTCAACGCATCGACAAACCCCAAAGACCGGTCGCGTCCCGTTGATGAACCTTGCCAACCCGCAATATGCACAATGCGTTTATGGCCGCCTGCGACCAAAAACTTGGCCACACTGCGCCCACCAGCTAAGTTGTCAGAAGTCACTTCAGATAAATGAGCCTCGTCTTGTCCCCGGTTGAACAACACAATGGGAATGCCCGCTTGTGCACAGCGCTTGGCCAAGTCGCCGGTGACGTCCACACTGGCCGTGATGATGCCGTCGACTTGGTAATCCAGCAACTCTTCCACTACTTTGCTCACGCTTTGTGTGGAGTTCTCGGCCATAAAAACCAAGATGTGATACCCGCGTGTTTGCAAGGCTTGGCTAAGCCTCTCCAACGCCAGTGGGTAAAACTGGTTGTCTAAATATGCGACAACCAACCCAATCATGCGTGTGCGCCCGGTGATTAAACTGCGTGCCAATCGGTTAGGCCGGTAGCCCAACTCAGCGGCGGCCTTGCGCACTTTGTCGGTAGTGGCTTGTGAGGCACTTGCACCAGGTGTGAACACGCGGCTGACTGCCGACTGGCTCACTCCGGCGCGTTTGGCAACTGCTGACGAAGTGACCTTGTGTTCTGTCATGTGAGGTAGCAGTCTCATTAACCCGCAGTCCAACCGCCATCGACCATCAGCGCTGAGCCTGTCACCAAGGCGCTGGCTTCGGTGGCTAGGTAGACCACAGCGCCCATGATGTCTTCAACGCGCCCAACCCTGCCAAGCTTAATTTTTTCTTCAATCCACGCAAGCTTGTCGGGTTGATCAAACGTTGCTTGCGTGAGGGGTGTCAGAATGAAAGTGGGGCAGATGGTGTTGACACGTATTCCCAAGCGGCCCCACTCAATGGCCATGGCCTTGGTCATACCTTCCACCGCATGTTTGCTGGCGCAATAGACCGCCCTATCAATACCGCCTACGTGGCCCATTTGACTGGATATGTTGATGAGACTGCCCGGCTGACCCAGCTCAATTAAACGCTTGGCAACCGCTACAGTTAGAAAATAAGCGCCTTTCACATTGATGCCTTGTACAGCATCAAAATTGGACTCTGTGGTCTCTATGGCTGAACTGTTTTTGGCCATGCCCGCTGAGTTCACCAGAACATCAAACGCAGGCATGCTGGCAATCGTGGCCGACACCGCCGCGGTATCCGACACATCCATGGCCAAGACGTCCACGCTTAAG
>CALBWZ010000366.1 GCA_937893415.1 uncultured Comamonadaceae bacterium
CCCACCCAGGTGGTGTGCATAAACAGGTCACTTCGGTGGCCTTTTTCTTTTTAAGGTGCTTGCTACCGGACCCGTTTAGGTGCTTTAGACTTGAGCCATTGCACAACTTGACACACCTATGACTGTTAAAAAAAACGACACCCACAGCGAAGCCCCCGGCATTGCCAGCTTGCCTTTGCGCAAAAAAGGTATTTACATGTTGCCCAACATGATTACCTTGGCCGCGCTGTTTGGTGGTTTCTATGCGGTGGTCATGTCTATGAACGGGCGCTTTGACCTGGCAACCTTGGGTATTTTTGCCGCCATGTTCTTAGACGGCCTAGACGGACGCGTCGCCCGACTCACCAACACCCAAAGTGCGTTTGGCGAGCAAATGGATTCACTCAGTGACATGGTGTCGTTCGGGGCTGCGCCAGCCTTGATCGCTTATGAGTGGACCCTGCGCGACTTGGGTCGCTGGGGATGGATTGCTGCGTTTGTATATGTGTCGTGTGCAGCGCTTCGCTTGGCACGCTTTAATGTCAATACCAGCGTGGTTGACAAGCGTTACTTCCAAGGTTTGCCGTCACCTGCCGCTGCGGCCTTGGTGGCAGGTGCAATTTGGCTCTCTGTTGAGATTGACCTAGACACTGCAAGTCTTGCCTGGCCTATGTTTGCCTTGACCCTGTATGTGGGTCTCACTATGGTGACCAACGTGCCTTTCTACAGCTTTAAAGATATGCACCTTAAAAAGAGCGTGCCGTTCGCCGCGATTGTGGCGGTTGCTCTAGGCATCGCGGTGGTTAACATTCACCCGCCTACTGTGCTGTTCGCTTTGTTTGTTGCCTACGGATTGTCTGGTTATGTGTTGTATGGCTGGCGTCGTTTTAAAGGCCAACAGACCAGCGTGATCAGCATGTCTACCGACGAGCCTGATGAGCGTGGGCTCCACGAATAACGGCGTTGCACCTCTTACGTAACTTTATGATACATTGTCGTATATGAATTTTCTCGCACAACCACCTCTTTCTAGCCTACTGCTGGCAAGTCTACTGACCAAAGGGTCGGTTTGGTGACGCTTGCGCGATCCTGAATCAACGGCCCGTTTGCCAGCGCAGCGGGCCGTTTTTTTTTGAACCTGCGCTATTTAGTAAAACCTCTCGGAGTAAGTCATGACCGATAAACTTGTAATTTTTGATACCACTTTGCGCGATGGCGAGCAGTCGCCTGGCGCATCCATGACGCGCGACGAGAAGCTGCGCATTGCGCGCCAACTGGAGCGTTTAAAAGTAGACGTGATAGAGGCCGGCTTTGCAGCCAGTTCAAATGGTGATTTTGAAGCCGTTAAAGCCATTGCAGAGGCTATCAAAGACTCTACGATCTGCTCTTTGGCACGTGCCAACGACAAAGATATTGGTCGCGCGGCTGATGCGCTGGCCGGCGCCGTTTCGTCACGTATACACACCTTCATTGCCACCAGTCCCTTGCACATGGAAAAAAAGCTGCGCATGACAGCAGACCAGGTGTTTGAGCAAGCCAAGCTGTCCGTGCGCTACGCCCGTAGCCGCGTGGCTGATGTGGAGTTCAGCCCAGAAGACGGCTACCGCTCTGACCCTGACTTTTTGTGTCGTGTGATTGAAGCGGTGATTAAAGAAGGTGCGACAACCATCAACATACCCGACACTGTGGGCTATGCGGTGCCGGAGTTGTACGGTAACTTCATTAAAAATTTACGCGAACGCATACCCAATTCCGACAAGGCCATTTGGTCTGTGCACTGCCACAACGACCTGGGTATGGCCGTGGCCAACTCTTTGGCCGGTGTGCAAATTGGTGGCGCGCGTCAAATTGAATGCACCATTAATGGCTTGGGTGAACGCGCAGGCAACTGCTCGCTAGAGGAAGTGGTGATGGCGTTGCGCACAAGGCGCGACTACTTCAACCTTGATGTTGGCATTGATATCAGCCAAATCTTGTCTGCGTCTCGCATGGTGAGCCAAACCACTGGATTTGTGGTCCAGCCAAACAAGGCCATTGTGGGTGCGAATGCATTTGCACACGCCTCTGGCATTCACCAAGATGGTGTGCTCAAAGCGCGTGACACATATGAAATCATGCGTGCTGAAGATGTAGGTTGGAGCGCCAACAAAATTGTGTTGGGTAAGTTGAGTGGACGCAATGCCTTTAAGCAGCGCCTGCAAGACTTGGGCATTGTGATGGAATCTGAAACAGACGTGAACACGGCATTTGCCAAGTTCAAAGAGTTGGCTGATCGCAAAAGTGAGATTTTTGACGAGGATATTTTGGCCCTGGTCAGCGAGGAGCAAGCAGGGAGTTCCACAGAGCTTTACAGCTTGGTTTCGTTGTCACAACGCAGTGAGACTGGCGAAAAGCCACAAGCCAGTGTGGTATTCGTAGCCAAAGGTGCGGAAATTTCCACGGCTTCCAGCGGCAATGGGCCCGTCGATGCGACCCTTAAAGCGATTGAAAGCCATGTCGACAGTGGTGCCGAGTTGGTCCTGTATTCGGTCAATGCCATTACCTCTGGCTCAACCGAGAGCCAAGGTGAGGTGACAGTTCGCTTGCAGCACTCTGGCCGAGTTGTCAACGGGGTGGGCTCCGACCCAGATATTGTGGTGGCTTCTGCCAAGGCTTACCTCAGCGCACTGAACAAGCTTCACAGCTCTGCACAGCGGGTTGCAGCGCAGGGTTGATCAGGACGGCATAGCTATGGCTTAAGCCACGCGACTTAAATACCGCTGATTCATGGAGCATGTTCAGCGGTATTTTTTCGCCTGTTGCATGTGTGTGAATTTATATTTTTTTAATGCTTCATGCCTCAGGCGTACAGTCCTATTTGAAACAAAGACCGGTTAAATGTTTACTTAGGGGTTCATTTTAAGGTGATACAAAATCTAGTTATATTGTTTAAATGCTTGAAAACACTAGACTTTTTTAAAATTAAAACTAAACTAACCCTTGGCAATGATTTATTTGCGTAGGGATAGACAATTTTGAAAACACGTCAAACACTGTTGAGTGCAGCCTTTTTAGGTCTGTTTATGCTGGCTGTCGTCACAGCAGGGCAACACGCCCAAGCTGCAGAGCCTGGTGTTGTTGCTAAGAATTACGCTGGTACAGCGGTTAAAGCCAGCAGCCGTGTCACGGGTACAAAGACATCTGTCATTGGCGCCAAAGCTGTCGCTGCTGCATCTGCAGCCAACCAGTCTGGTTTGGAGCCCACAGTCGACCCGTTGAAGTTGCAATCAAACGTGGCCTTGGTGATTGATCAAGACACGCATGAAGTGCTGTTCAGTAAAAACGACGAGGCTATTCTTCCTATCGCATCTTTAACCAAGTTGATGACTGGCCTGATCATCAACGATGCTGACCTAAATATGAGTGAGCAAATTGTGATTACCCGTGCGGATGTTGACCGCATCAAAGGCAGCTCTTCGCGCTTGCGCTTAGGTACCAAACTCACACGCGGACAGGCCTTGCACTTGTCCCTGATGTCGAGTGAAAATCGCGCAGCTCACGCATTGGCCAGAACATTTCCTGGGGGTGAAATCGCATTCGTGGCCAATATGAATGCCAAAGCCAGCCTGCTGGGCATGACCGATACCAATTACGTTGAACCAACAGGCTTGTCCAGTAAAAACAAATCCAGCGCGAGAGATTTGGCTATTCTGGTATCTGTTGCCCACGACCGTCCTTTGTTGCGTGAGCTGTCAACCGCCGAGTCTGCCTCAGTGCGTTCTGGCAGGAGGCGTATTGAGTACCGCAACAGCAATAGCTTGGTACGCTCAGACGACTGGGATATTGGGTTGCAAAAAACCGGCTACATACGTGAAGCAGGCCGCTGCTTGGTCATGCAAGCGTCAGTGGCTGGACGTAACCTGATCATGGTGTTCTTGGACTCTAAAGGGAAGTACACACGGGTAGCAGATGCACGCCGTGCTAGGCGCTGGGTAGAGGCCACATACCCAATTGGTGGTCACGCGGCAACCGTTGCCAAGGGCAGCCAGTCCTAAGATCAATGCCCCAACTGAGTTGTATTAAATGTGCCACTCACCCTGGTAAAGCAAGTGAACAGCACCTGCGCGAGGTGGTGGCTCTGGTTGTGTTGTTTACAAGTGCTCGTGGTAGCCTAGCGATTTTGAAATAGCTTGCGCAGTGGCTTTTAGTTTGGGCAGCCATGCCTCGTCTAGCCGCCCAGCTGGCGCTGATATCGATAGACCAGCTATCAAACGACCCTGATCATCGCGTATGCCTGCTGCCATGCAGCGCACACCCAACTCCAACTCTTCATTGTCTCGCGCGATGCCGCTGCGTTGTGCTTCTTGTAACTCGCGTTCAAGCATGGCCAGTTGCGTGAGGCTGTTGCGTGTTTGTCCGGCTAGCCCTGTTCGTGCAGCGTAGCTTCGCAGTCTGGGTATGTCTTCACTGGCTAAAAATAATTTTCCGACAGACGTGAGATGAAGCGGGGCATGACCGCCTATGGCTCTGACCACCTGCATGCCTGAGCGCTCGCTGTAAGCGCGTTCCACATAAACAATTTCGTCGCCTTGGCGAATACTCAAGTTAACGGCTTGTTGCGTGTGTCTGTGCAGTTCACGCATGGGCGCGATGGCAGCGTCACGCACACTTAATCGCTCTTTGACCAAGTTGCCAAGCTCCAGCAGTCTCATGCCCAAGCGGTAG
>CALBWZ010000367.1 GCA_937893415.1 uncultured Comamonadaceae bacterium
TTTGTCGGGTGCAGGAATCGCCAAGTTGTTGATGAGTGCATGGAGGGCTTCACGCGTGACTGTTTTGCCTCGCGTGACTTCTTTAAGTTGTTCGTATGCACCTTCAATCGCATAGCGGCGCATCACGGTTTGAATAGGCTCTGCCAGCACTTCCCACGCATTGTCTAAGTCGTGGGCCAAGGCTTCTTCGTTGAGTTCTAGTTTGTTCAAACCTGCTAGCAGTGACTGATAAGCCAGCGAGGTGTAACCAAATGCCACGCCGACATTGCGCAGCACCGTGCTGTCGGTGAGGTCGCGCTGCCAGCGTGAAATAGGCAGTTTTTCACTCATGTGGCGCAGCAGTGCGTTGGCCAAGCCAAGGTTGCCCTCCGCATTTTCAAAGTCAATGGGGTTGACTTTGTGCGGCATGGTGGACGAGCCAATTTCACCATCTTTTAGGCGTTGCTTAAAGTAGCCCAAGCTGACATAGCCCCACACGTCGCGCGACCAGTCAATGAGGATGGTGTTGGTGCGCGCCATGGCGTCAAACAACTCGGCCATGTAGTCATGCGGCTCAATTTGGATGCTGTAGTCTTGAAATGTGAGGCCCAGTCCAGCGGGCTCAGGTGCTTCCACCACGCGCTTGGCGAAAGCTTCCCAGTCCACATCTGGCCACGCGCTCAGGTGGGCGTTGTAGTTGCCAACAGCGCCGTTCATTTTGGCCATGATGGCCACTTGCTCAATGCGCAATGTGGACCGCTGCAAGCGCACGGCGACGTTAGCAATCTCTTTGCCAACGGTGGTGGGGCTGGCCGTTTGGCCGTGTGTGCGGCTGAGCATGGGTACGTGTGCATAAGCGGTCGCCATGCGCTGGAGTTTGTGGGTAATGTCTGCAATAAGTGGCAGCAACACGTGCTCGCGTGCAGCTTTAATTTGCAAGGCGTGGCTGGTGTTGTTGATGTCCTCACTGGTGCATGCAAAGTGCACAAACTCAGCTGCGCGGGCCAACTCTTCTTGCAAATCGGTACCAACGGTGTCGTTGGCAAACGAGCGTTTAATCCAGTACTCAACGGCCTTGACATCGTGGTTCGTTTCGCGCTCAATCAACTTAATAGCGTGGGTGTCGGACTCGCTGAATTGGCTGACCAGACCCAGCATGTGCGCCGTTGCCGCTGGCGACAAAACGGGGCACTGTGCCAGGTTGGCCTGGGTCAGAGCAATAAACCACGTGACTTCAACCTGAACACGCCTGTGCATATAACCGTGCTCGCTGAGCAAGGGGCGAAGAGGCGCAAGTTTGGCGTGGTAGCGACCGTCTAAAGGTGACAGGGCGGAGATGGAGGCGTCAACAAAAGTAGTACTCATAGGGGTATGGACAAGGCCAAAATTCAGGCCGGTGTGGGCCGTGTTGTAAATGCTGTGATTGTACGTGGCGTGCATTTTTTAATCGCTAAAATAATTCAATTCGTATTTCTCCTTTTTGTAAACAGCTATGAAAATCATTGGATCACTTACCAGTCCTTACGTGCGCAAAGTGCGTGTGGTGTTGGCTGAGAAAAAACTAGACTACCAATTTATAGAAGAAGATGTGTGGCACGCCAACACCCTTATTGGGCAAGCCAACCCGTTAGGGAAAGTGCCCTGTTTGGTGATGGAGGGCGGCGAGGCAGTGTTTGATTCACGTGTCATCGTTGAGTACCTCGATGCCCTGACACCTGTGGCGCGCCTGATACCTGCAACGGGGCGTGAGCGTGCTGAATGCAAAACGTGGGAGGCTCTGGGCGACGGCGTTTTAGACGCTTGTATGCTGGCTCGCCAAGAGGCGACGTGGGCGGGTCGTGAAGCAGCACAGCGCAGCCAAGCGTGGATAGACAGACAAATGACCAAAGTTGACCAAGCGTTGGACGCCATGGCCACAGGCTTGGGTGACAAGCCTTATTGCAGTGGCAATACCTTTAGCTTGTCAGACATTGCGGTGGGCTGTGCCTTGGGTTACCTAGACTTCCGCTTTGCACAACTGGACTGGCGAACCAGCCGCCCTAATCTCGACAAGCTGTTGACCAAGCTGATGCTGCGCGCCAGTTTTAAAGGCAGCCAAGTACCCGGCTTATAAGCACCGCCACGTTATCGCATGGCTTGGCGCTTGAGCCAGCGCATCAGCGATCCCAGCACAGGCATTCGTTCGTACAGCTCTTCGGCAGCATCCCAGTAGTCGCGGTGGTAGGTGATCAGGCCGTCTGCATTGAAGCGCAAGTGTGATGCGCCCTGTATGACCCACGGCTTGGCCGCTTTGTCTGCCTTCACACTGAAGTGAAATGTCCAAGTCAAACAGCAAGCGCCGCCACCGTTGGCCGGGTCTGCATGGCTGTCGAAGGCGTTGGTGACAACAAACCTAGGTTGGTGTAGCCGCTTGAACATGTGTTTGAAAATGGCTTGCACACCGGCCACGTGGTGCACCTCGTTGAAGGGGTCTTTGAAAAAAGTGTCAGCGCTGTACAGCGCGTGAATATGCGCCAAGTCGCTGGGCTGTAGTTGCTCGAACCAGTTGATGGCATGTTGCGTTGACGCACTCAGGGGGCCAAGCTGGAGGTCTCGGGTCACAGCTTGGTGGCTTTCAAAATAAGTGCTTGTGCCACACGGTGTGGCAGCAAGCGAATCAGCTTAAGCCACAGCGTAAAGCGTTTGGGGTAGTGGATATCAAACTCACCTTGCGCCCAGCCTTTCAGCATGGCCTGTGCTGCCGCGTGCGGCGTAATAAGTGCTGGCATATGAAAGTCGTTTTGCGCCGTCAGAGGGGTGGCCACGAAGCCAGGGTGAACAACGCTCACACCCAAGCCAGTTCTGGCCAAGTCAAGGTACAACACCTCTCCCAAGTGGGTGAGCGCTGCCTTGGTTGGCCCATAAGCCAATGAGTTGGGCAGGCCGCTCCAGCCCGCGACGCTGCTGATCAGGCTGATATGTCCAGAGCGTCCTGCGTTGGCCTGCACCATCAGCTTGGGCATGATGGCTGCCAACACGTTGTAAGCGCCTTGCACATTAACTTGCAGGTGCTGGGTCATGACTTGTAAGTCAAATTCGGTAGCCCGCAACGCTTTATAAGTGCCAGCTGCAAACAGCACCAAGTCAACTTGACCGTGCCGCTGCCAAATGGTTTGTGCCGCGTCGTTGCAGGACTGTGGGTTTGTAACATCCAGCGCAATCGCGCTGGCTACGCCGCTGCCATTGGTCTCAACAAAAGCTTCTAACGGTGCCAGTGTACGTGCAGATACAACCACGTGGGCACCTTGTTGTACCAGTGTCTCGGCCACCGCCTCGCCAATCCCAGTGGAGCCGCCAACCACCCATACAACTTTGCCTTGCCAGTTGTTGATTGGTGGGTTCATGGGGCCAAACATAGACATGCCCCCGTTCAAGGTGCGGGCTTAATAAAGGTCAGCGTGACGTCGCCCAAGTGAACGCCCCACTTCGACATGGCTGTGCGGTTGATCATGATGCGCTCGTTCAGCAAGTACATCCAGTCGTCCATGCTCACCTCGTACACGGAGCCATCAACAGGCAGCCGGAGTGTATAGCGCCATTGCATGGCATTGCCGCTAACAGCACCTGTGGCAGTACCTACCACGTCGTCAGCTTCGCCGGTGACCCGCCCGTCGCTGTGTTGGGTCAAGCGCCACACGCGCCGATCAGTGCTGCCGTCGCTGTATGTGAACAGCTCGTCAAGCACGCCGCTGTTGCCTTGCCATGTGCCAGTCATAGCCACTTCAAAGCGTTTGACAACGCGCCCGTTTCGGTCTTGAAACATGCCATAGGCCGTGACGGGGCCGTTGAAGTAAGTGCGCAAATCTAGCGGGGGTTGCTCGTCGGCGTAGTCACCAATGTGTGCTGTGGAGCAAGCGCTGGTAACCGCAATTGCGCAAGCAAAGGCCAACCACTTCAATGCGCGGATGAGTGTGCCGAGTGAACCCGATGTGTGGGTTGTGAGATGTGTCATGTGTGAGACCTAGACCTTTTTTTAATCCAGCAGCGCCACACAAGGCCCGCTGCTGTTACTTTCAATACACATGGTAAAGCACCATAGACCCAAGCCAATGCTTGGGTGTTGTCTGGTGCACCTGGCACGTAGCCAAGCACCCCAAGTAGCGGCAGCGCCACACCAGCGGCCAGCGCCAAGTTGCCTTTGCTCACCACATTCCACCAGCCAAAATAAACACCGTCCTTGCGGGGCAATGTGTCGCTGTTGACGTGTGCGTTGGGTGCGTTTAACCATTGTGCGAGCATGGCTTGCGGAACGCACAAGTCTGCACCTAAAGCCATACCACTGCCGACGCATACGACCGCAAACCAGATGCTGTCGCCACTGCCCAAACTGGCGGTAACGGCAAATGCCGCCGTGGCCATGACCATGGCTATACCCCATGTCTTCACCAAGCCAATGCGGGCCATGGTGCTTTGCCACAACGGCATGGCCAAGCCTGCGGCGGCAAAGTACAGCAATAAAAACAAGGCTTCGCTGCCAGCTGGGGCTTGCAGGCGGTCGCGTACAAAAAACAAGACCAATGTGGCCGGTATGGCGCTGGCCATGCCGTTGACCACGTGAATGAGCATCAGCTGTTTAAAAAATCCCGGCGTGTTGACCACTGCATCTGTGGCTGTAACGGCGGACAAGGACGCCGTTGTTGTGGCTGGAGCTGCCGCGGACTCGGATACGGCTGCAGGCGTCAGGGGCGCAGTTGTCGCAGCCAAGCCGTCCGCACTGGTCATCGGCAGCGCAGGTCTAACCCAATACCAAGCAGCCAGTGCCATCACCATCAGCGCCATCAGTGCGGCGGTTGTGGCGTCTAGCCCGGCGACTGCTGGCAGGCTGGCACCTACCAACACACCAAGCAGCCCAAAGCCTTCACGCCAAGCAATCAGGTAGCGCTGCAGCTCGGCTTGTTGGTCCGCGCTGGCGTGCACCCGACTTACCCACGTTTGCAGCGCCAATGTGAGCACGCTGTAAGCGCCAGTGCACAGGGTTAACATCAGCCCAGCCCACACCAGCAGCTGGGCGGTGCCCCAGTCTGACTGTGCTTTGAACAACGCGCCAAACCCCATTAGCAGCACCAAGGCCGCAACAACGGCCATGGGCATTAGATTGTTGCTGCGCAAGTGTGTGTCTAGCAAGCGGCCAATCAGCGGGTCGGTCACCGCGTCTAATGCCCGCACCACCAGCAGCAAACCGCCCAATGCTGCCAGCGACACCCCTAAGTTGGTCGCGTAAAACTGCGGGAACAGCACATACAAAGGCAGCGCTGCAAACGCCAGTGGTGCGGCCATCAGGCCATAAGCGCTGGCAACTCGCCAGTTCTGTGCAGGCGTCACTTGCGGCCCAAAAGCTGCGAGCGCAGTGCTGGCTCTGAGCTGCGCTCGTCTAGCCAAATACCAACAAACAGGTGTGCAAATTGTGGGTCAGCAACCTCACCCAACTCCCGTGCGTTGAGCCAAAACGTTAGTTTTTGACCGGGCACGTAAACACCTGTTAGCTGGTCTCCCTCAATCACATTTGGGAACAGCTTGGTCATGCTGGCCAACCAACTTTGCGCTTGCGTATCGCTGACAGTGGCGATGCCACGCATCTCTTTGAGCGAGCGCTCGGCAATTAAAAGACCTTTCAAATTTCGCCCATAAGTGAGCGTGAGTGCCAGGGGTGTTTGTGCGTAATTGCCACTGTTGACGGGTGAGCTTGCCCACAGCTGCGCATCATAAATATGCAGGCCAAAAAAACGCAGTTGTCCTTGGCCCAGGCTGTTAAAGCCTGCGTTGATACCGTTGCTGCGCTTGAAGCTGGCGGTGTCGGTCGCCGCCACCGCAGGCGTGGCCAGTAACATCGCCAACATGGCCAGCACAGCTGCTGTCGCGTTGCGCCAACTAGCTGCGCGCGTTCGTGCTGAGGCTAAGCCCTCAGGTTTAATGCGGTTTGCGCAGCGTGAATTGCATGACATCGGTGTTGCCTTCTAAAAATGCGGCTTCGCAGTAACACAAGTAAAACTCCCAGGTACGTATGAAGGCGGTATCGAATTTAAGTTCACGCACCGCCGACTCTTGTGCCAAAAAGTCTTTGCGCCATAGCGCCAAAGTGGTGGCGTAGTCCAAGCCAAAGGCAAAGCTGTCTTCCACCACTAAACCAGCAGCAACGGCTTGCTCTTTAAATTTAGATGGGCTGGGCAAACACCCACCTGGGAAGACGTATTGCTGGATAAAGTCTGTGCCTTGAATGTAGCGGTCAAACAAGTCATCACCAATAACGATGGCTTGGATACACGCCTTGCCGCCGGGTCGCAGCGACGCGGCAATGGTCTGAAAATAAGTAGGCCAATAAGCCTGCCCAACAGCTTCAATCATTTCTATAGAGCACACCGCATCAAAGAGTTGGTGCTCACCGCGCTGGTTGCGGGTCACGTCTGGGCTGCGGTAGTCTTGCAAGCGCAAATCAGCGCGGCTGGCGTTGGGTGTTGCGCCCAAACGCTTCTGTGCCCAGTCCAGCTGCTCATGAGACAAGGTGAGGCCAACCACTTCAGCGCCAAACTCGTGGGTCGCCATTTCAGCCAGTGCGCCCCAGCCGCAACCAATTTCCAATACGCGTGAGCCCTGTTTTACGCCGGCCATTTGTAACGACCGCTTGACTTTGGCGTGCTGTGCATGGATGAGGCTTTGGTCTGCATGCTCGAACAGCGCACTGGAGTAATTCATGCTCGGGTCTAGCCACAACTTGTAAAAGTCGTTGCCTAGGTCGTAATGTGCGTGGATGTTTTTGCGGCTGTTGGCCTGCGTGTTGCGTCGCATCCAGTGGCGAGCTTGGTAAAACAAACGGCCCAGCCAGTTGCCATAAATAGCGTCCTCTAAGGCGGTACGGTTCAAAATGAGCACTTGCAGCAACTGGGTGAGGTTGGGCGTGTGCCAGTCACCTGCAATATAGGTTTCTGCGAACCCAATATCACCACTTTTCAGTGCCGCACTGAACATCTGCCAGTTGTTTAACGTTAGGTAGGCGTGCGTGCCTGTTGCCGCACCGAAGTGCAATTGCGTGCGGTCTGGCAATGTGATGCTCAGCCGCCCATGGCTCATCCGTTGCAGCAACTTAAACACCTGTTTGGCGGCGCGCGGCGCGTCTAGCGGTATCGGGTGGGAGGCGTGTTTGTGGGTCAAGTCGGTCGTCATGGTTATGCGTCTAGGTCGGCGTGCGCGCGTGTCACAGCAGTGGCCGGCGGCTTGGGTTTTGAGTTGAACGGAACACGCTTGCGCCACAGCACCAACGCTTGCCAATGTATGCGCACCATGACCGCGGCGGTCATCAGCGGGTAACGCCACAATGCACGTTGGCGGGTGGTTGCATGGAGTGGCTCTAGTTGTCCGCTCACGCTGGTGAGTAAAGTGGGTGTGCGTCCAAGTGCTATGGCTTGGTCGTCGTATTCAATGCGTGCAACGGTGTGGCTTGGATGTGTATGTAAGCTTGAACGTGGGTCTAGAGCCTGGCTGCGGTCAAAGCGGTGCATAAACGTGAAGCGGTACTCGCCTCTAACCTCACAAAATGGTGACACATGAAACGACTTGTTGGCCAGTATGGGCTTGCCTAGAGCGACCTGTGGCAGGACATAAATATGACGCTCACCAAAGGTGTTGTTGACCTCAACCACCACGGCGCCCAGCTCGCCGGAAGCTGTGTGGCAGTACCAAAAGCTCACAGGCTTAAACGTGTAGCCCCACACGCGTGGGTAGGTGTGCAGCCATGCCTGGCCTGTGCAGTGTGACAGGCCGTGTTCTTTCAACAGCGTGTCTAGCCATTGCAGGGCGTTGTCTGCACCGTCGCCGTGGTCGCTGTCAAAAAACGACAGCGCGCTCCAGCGGTTGCGCGGTAGCGCACTTGAGCCCCGCGCGTTGAATGTGCGCATGGGCAACCAAACAAAGTAGTTGGCGTAAGTAAATGTGTTGCTACTGGGGCGGGTGCGCTGGTGGCGTACCTGACCAAAGCCTATGAGTGCCTGGCTTTGATCGGTGAAAGGGTCCATGCCACGTTGTAAAGCCGTTTGATCTTGCCGGTGGTCGCCGCCGTGCAAAGCGACTTGCTTACGCATGCGCCGCTTGTTCCGTGGTGACGTCTGACGTTGCGTTCGCGTCGCCTTGTACGTGTGCATCTGTAACAAGCTGCTGCAGCGTCGATTGCAGCAGCTGAGCCACCAGCTGCCCAGACTTGAGGCCGTCTTCATGAAAGCCGTAGCCTGTCCAAGCGCCGCAATAATAGGTGTTGTGCTCACCTTGCATGCTGTTCAGTTGCTGCTGGGCGGCGACTGCCTTGGCGTCAAACACAGGGTGGGCATAGTGGTAACTCCCCAGAATGTGCTGCGCAGCGATGGGTCGTATAGGGTTTAGCGAGACCACCACAGTTTGCTCAAACGGCAAGGGTTGGAGTTGGTTGATGAGGTAGTGCAAGCACACGTGCTGGTGCTCGTTGGCGGCCACTGGCGAGCGTTCGTAATTCCATGCCGACCACGCACCACGCGCTGTGGGCAGTTGCGACACATCGGTGTGCAGGACGGCCAAGTTGGGTTGAAAGGCAATGCTGCCAAGCACCTCTTGCTCTTGCGTGTTGACCGAGCTGAGCAGCTGCAAGCTGTGGTTGCTGTGGCAGGCCATTACCACGTAGTCAAAGTGTTCGGTGGTGCTGACTTGGGTGGTGGCATCGGTGAAAGTAATGTCAACACCTGCGCCATCGCCATTGCGGTGCACTTGGGTGACAGGCGTGTTGAGCCTGCAGTCAGGCAGTTGTTGAATGATGGCCTCAACGTATTGGCGGGCACCACCTGCGACGGTATACCAAGCAGGACGGTTGGTGACTTGAATCAGGCCGTGGTTGTGACAAAACTGAACCAAGGTGGCGACTGGAAAAGCCAGCATCTGTTGTGTGGGACAACTCCAAATGCTGCCTAGCATGGGCAGCAAGTACCAGTCAATAAAGGGCTTTGAAAAGCGGTGGACAGCCAAAAAGTCACCTAGGCTTTGCGAGGTGTCTAAGGGCTGTCCAACCATGCGGTTGGCCAGCTTGTTGAAGCGCATGGTGTCCAATAACATACGCCAAAAGGCAGGTCGCAGTGCATTGAGTGGTTGGCAAAACAGGCTGCTTAGGCTGGTGCCGCTCCACTCGAGCGCCGTCCTGCCCAGCCAACCCTGGCCTGGCACTGTGACCGAAAAAGACATATCCGACTTGGCCAAGGGAATGTGCAGCGCTGCAAACAGCTTTAGAAGCTCTGGGTAGGTTCGCTCATTCAAGACCAAGAATCCAGTATCCACACCGATGGTTTGGGTATCGCCTTGGGCGTTTGGCAAGCTGACGTCTACAGTGTGTGTGTGGCCGCCAAAGTAGTCACCCGATTCAAACAGCGTGGTGTGTGCTGCAGTGCGCAGGTGGTAGGCCGCAGACAAGCCGCCAATGCCAGAGCCGACCACCGCCACCCTTGGCCGATCGTGCACATTCTCAGCGCTGAATTGGCTGGACATAACGTTCATAGGGTGGAATACTTTCATTTAATATAGTGATGTTACCCATACAGAGACTGTTTGTCGTGGACAGGCTGGGTCGCCCTACACATTGTATGAGTCGATACCGACCCATGCCTATGGCAATCACAAGCATTCAACCTGCGCGTTGTCTCAGACAAAATGACCGATCAAGTACACACCATTGCCGAAGTTGCCCTAGACACGGGCATACAAAAAGACACTTTGCGGGTGTGGGAGCGCCGTTATGGTTTTCCGGTGCCTGTTCGCGGTGCTGGCGAGGAGCGCGAATACGATGACGTGCAACTGACCAGGCTGCGTTTGATCAAGCGCTTGTTAGACAGTGGCATGCGGGCTGGTCAAGTGGTGGCCGAGCCGCTGGAGGTACTCAATGGCTTGGTGCTTGCCGCCTGCCACCCCAGCGCGGCGCATGCAGACGCCGCTGATGCAGTGAAGCCTTTGTTGTCGTTGTTGTTACAGCATGAGCGAAAAAACTTACACGACTGCTTGATGGTGCATGTTGAAACAACGGGCCTAGGCCGGGCCATTGAGGACATTGTTTCCCCAATGGTCGCCCGCGTGGGCGAGTTGTGGATGCGCGGCGAGTTGGCTTTGTACGAAGAGCACTTGTTTACTTCTGTGGTGCAAGGTGTGTTGTTGCAAGGTATGGCACAACTGCCTCTGCAAGGCGCAGGAGAATCACCCAAAGTGGTACTCACCACGCTCAACCACGAGCCACACGTGCTTGGATTGCTCATGGCCGAATGCATGTTTGCGCAAATGGGTTGTGACCGTATTTCACTGGGTCCTCAAACACCTGCAGTCGAGTTGGCGCAGGCAGCCCGCGTGATGCAAGCAGATATTGTGGCGCTGAGTTTCAGCAGCCACACCTCACCCAAAGCCGCGTTGCTCGGTGTAACGCATCTGCGCGACTTGTTGCCCAGCCATGTAGCTATATGGGCCGGGGGTAGCGCCTCAACGCTGAGCAAGGTCAAGCGTGCCAACGTTGCCCGGGTGTTTGGTGTTGCGCAAGAGCTGTTGGATGCCGTGACCCAGTGGCGCCAAGAGGCTTTGCGGAGCAAAGATCAGCCCTAGCGTTTAAAGAACAAGGGGATTCAAGGGTATTTGGCCCTGCAGCCCCAGCTGGCGTTCGCTTACCTAAAATATTGTTTATTAACGTAATCAAGTCATAAGCACGTATTTCAGGAGCCCATATGCTGTACCCCGAACTTTTTAAGCAATTAGAGGCCGTTCGTTGGGATATGGAAAAAGACATTCCTTGGGATAAGTTCGATGCCAGTGCATTAACTGATGAGCAAGCGCAGACCATCAAAATGAACGCCATCACCGAGTGGGCGGCGCTGCCCGCGACCGAGATGTTCTTACGCGACAACCGAAACGACTCAGATTTTTCGGCCTTCATATCAATTTGGTTTTTTGAAGAGCAAAAGCATTCGTTGGTGCTGATGGAGTATTTACGCCGATTCCGCCCCGATATGTCGCCTACTGAGCAGGAGCTGCACGCGGTTCGTTTTGACTTTGACCCAGCCCCCGCCTTGGAAACACTGATGTTGCATTTTTGCGGCGAAATAAGACTAAACCACTGGTACCGCCGTGCATCAGATTGGCACGACGAGCCCGTCATCAAACATATTTACACCACGCTTAGCAAAGATGAGGCCCGCCACGGTGGTGCCTACCTGCGTTACATGAAGCGTGCCATCAACAACTTTGGCGACGACGCGCGGCTGTCATTTGCCAAGGTCGGCGTGCTCATGGCCAGTGCCAGGCGCACGGCGAAAGCGTTGCACCCAACCAACTTGCACGTCAGCAAGGCGCTGTTTCCGAATGACACCATACAAAGTCGTTTGCCCAACCCCGAATGGCTGGAGCACTGGCTGGACAAGCAAATTAATTTTGATGCGGTGTGGGAGACCAAGGTGGTTGAACGCATTTTGCACAACATGAGCTTGTTGATGGAGCGCAGTTTCAAGTCAGTACAAGAGCTCAATCGCTTTCGCAAAGAATTGATCGTAACAACTGCCACGTGAGTCGACATGTCATCTTGGGTGTGTCAGGTCACCACATTGAGCCAACTTAATCGCCGCAATTAAGTGGGCGGCTAAGCGTTTAAATGCGGGTGCGTCTCGCTGGTTTCGGTTATCCCAGCCGTGCTTTGTCGCTTTTCAGTGCACCTGCATCACGTAACGCCATAAATCTAAGACCGCATCGCGGTGTTGGGCAATTTCAGCGTGGGTCACTTGTGTGGGGGCCTCGTCCAGGCGCGCCCGGTGTTGCATCTGGCGCATGGCTCTGTAGGCATTGGCCGCGGCGTCGCTGATAGCCGGTGGAATCAGGCCGCATTCTTTGGCAATGCGTAACAACTTGATGTTGCCTAAGTTGGGCAGCAATTGGGCATGGGCGTGTGCCTTGGCCAACAACAGGTATTGCATCACAAACTCCACATCGACCATACCGCCAGAGCTGTGCTTCAGGTCAAATATGTCTGGGGGAACACGGTGTGCTTCGCGTACTTTTTCGCGCATGGTGGTGATTTCTACCAGCAAGTCATTGGCCTGCCTGCGAGACACCATGACATCGTGGCGCACGGACTCAAACTTGGCGGCTAGAGCTGGGCTGCCCACGGCGCAGCGGGCCCTGGTGATAGCTTGGTGCTCCCATGTCCATGCGGTGTTGCTGCCACGGCGTTCTTGGTAGTCGGCAAACGCTTCAAACCGTGTCACCAACAAACCAGAGTTGCCGTTGGGGCGCAAGGCGGTATCAATCTCAAATAAATCGCCTTCAGCAGTTTTGACTGTCAGCCAGTTGATGAGCTTGCGGACCAAGGCCGCATAGGCCTCCGGTGCGGCCTCGTCGTCATCGTCAAATACAAACACAATGTCCAAATCGCTGCCATAGCCCAGTTCTTTGCCGCCCAGCTTGCCGTAGGCAATGATGGCCAACGCGGGCTCGTCGCGATGCGCGTTTTTTAACCGTTGCCAGCACCACCGGGTGGTGACGCGAAGCACTGTATCTGCCAAGGCGCTGAGGTCGTCTGCGACAAACTCCACGCTCAGCATGCCCTCAACGTCACGTGCCAGTGTTCTAAACAACTCGCTGTGGTGGGCGCGGCGCAGCAAATTGAGCAGCTCTTCATCACCGTCTTCGCAGGTCGTTTGCAAGGCGTAGCGCCTAGCTTCTAGCTCGGCTTCGAATTGCACGGGGTCAAAGCGCTCGTTGAGCAGCGTGGGGTTGGCCAGCTCGTCCATCACGCCTGGGTGTTTTATCAAGTAACGCGCAGGCCATTTGGCGGCACCTAAGAGCCGCAGCAAACGCTCGTGCACTGACGGACGTTCTTGCAGCAAAGCCAAATAACTGTCGCGGCGCAGCATGGGCTCCATCCAGTCGGCCAAGCGCAAAGCACCAATTTCAGTGGTACGTCCTGCATCAAGCCACGCGCCCGTTCGTTGAACCAGCCGTGCCAAGCGGGTTCGAACGTCTTCGCGCAAGGCCAGCACTCGGGGATGCGTTTGCCACTGTTCAATGCGCACTTTAAAAGCGCCACTCAACTCCTCAATGGCTGACTCTAAATCGTCTGCATCGTGTTGTGTTTTGTTGCAGTTGGTGCATTCCTCTTGACCACCCAATAAAATGTCGAACTCTTGCGCCACGGTTTCTCTGTGCGTGTCTAGTGCACACAAAAAACCACAAACATCCGTAAAGCCTAAGCTGGTAGCCATCCAAGCCAAGTCGGCGTCTTGTGTGGGGAGTTGGTGGGTTTGCTGGTCGTCAAGGTACTGCGTGCGGTGCTCCACTTGGCGCAAAAAGACATAGGCGTCTGCCAAGGCTTGTGCCTTGTCTGCTTCCATCAAGCCGGCGTTGGTCAGGCGCGTCAAAGCTTTTAAAGTGGGGCGCTTGCGCAGCTCTGGAAATTGGCCGCCACGCACCACTTGCAGCAACTGGACCGTAAATTCAATTTCTCGGATGCCGCCTCGCGACAGTTTGACGTCGTTGGCGCGTTCGGGATGGCCGCTGGCTCGTTTGGCTGCATGCTCACGTATTTGGCGGTGGAGTTTGCGCAAGCCATCAAAGACGTTGTAGTCCAGGTAACGCCTAAATACAAACGGCAGTATCACATCACGCAAGGCTTGGGCCGAGCCATTTGTGACCAAAGTAGTGGGTGCCACCACGCGGCTTTTGAGCCAGGCGAAGCGCTCCCACTCTCGGCCTTGGATTAAAAAATACTCTTCTAAGGCGTCAATCGACACGGCGGCAGGGCCAACACTGCCATTGGGCCTGAGGGCCAAGTCCACACGGAATACAAAGCCATGCTCAGTGACATCGCCAATGAGTTGGTAGATGCGCTTGACCACCTTGCCAAAAAATTCGTGGTTGCTGATGCGCTGCAAACCCCTGTCGTTGCCAGAGGTTTCACCGTCACAGTCGTAGACGTAAATGAGGTCAATGTCGCTGGATACGTTCAGCTCGCGAGCACCTAGCTTACCCATCCCAATCACCCACATGTTGGCAGGTAGGCCGTGCCTGTCGTCACCGCTTTGGCCTGTGGGCGAGCCGTAATGCTGGGACAGTTCACCCACAGCCAATGTCATGGCATGGTCTAGGGCGAGTTCAGCCAAATCCGTCATGCTTGCAGTGATAACGCCAAGTGGCGCAGCTTGCTCGCAGTCCAGGACGACCAACCGTTCCACCACCAATTGGCGCAACACCCGCAGCGCTTGCCCGGCATTCAGGCCAGTGGCGAGCAAGCTGTCTAGGCAGCTTTGCATGGCAGATGTATCAGGCGCACCAGCTTGTAACAGTCCCAACTCTTTGTCGTAGCGCCTGCGAATACGCTGAACAAAACGCGAATATTGCGCCAAGTTTGCCGTGGCGGCGCCAGGTTTTGACAAGTCTGTGTGTGTGTCTCCTTCAGTGGCGGTCATAATTTCATCCCATGCAAGCCACCACTTCAATTCCAAACATTCGCTTGCGCATTGTGCGCAAGGTGCTGAAGTGGCTATTGATTGCCTTGCTTGCAGCGTGGACGGCGGTGGCCAGCGTTTATTTGCTGATCCATGCGGTCATTGTGCCGCGAATCGACATATGGCGTTCGGACATTGCCCTGCAGTTGAGTCTGGCGTTGGACGCGCCCGTTCAAATTGCCAGCCTGTCTGCTAAAGCCAACAACTGGACTTCTTATTTTGAGGCGCGTGATGTGCTGGTGGGTGCTGACGCCCAGCGACCAGATGTGTTCATTCCCAAGTTACAACTTAGCCTCAGCATGCGTGGTTTGTGGCGCTTGGAGTTTGACCAACTGCGCATGACCTCTCCCAGCGTGCGTGTGTTGCGCGATGCGAGCGGCGCATGGCGTGTGGCAGGCATGGTGGTGTCACAGCCCTCATCGGGCGACACGCCAGGCTGGCTAGACTGGGTGTTCAAGCAGCCTGAGCTGGTGATCGAAGATGCCACCTTGGAAATCCAAGACCACGCTGGCTTCGCATCATCATCAACATCGAAGGTGGACGTGACCACAACGGCATCCTCCGCATGGCTTATCAGGCATGTAGACGCGGTCTTGCGCAGCGGCGCTCGCAGCCACGAGGTGCGTGTAGATTTCACACCTCCTCCAGAGCTGGGCCAGCGCGTGTCCCTACAAGCCGAGTTCGACTCGCCACTCTTCAGCACGCAGGCCGCGAACTGGCGCGACTGGGAGGGCTTGGCATATGCCCAGTGGCCGCAGCTAGATGGTGCCGCTGTGCAGGGCGTGTTGACACGCCTATGGCCGCAAGCCTCTGAGGTCATGGCAATCCAAACAGCCAATATGGCTTGGCGCGGCTGGCTCGAGTGGGGCCGTGGTGCACAGCTCAAAACATTGACCAGTGACGTGGCGCTGACCGAGGTGGACGTTGTATGGCGACAGCCAGCCTCACCAGCACTTCAGCCGTTGCTGTTTAAACGCTTGCAAGCGCGTTTGACCTTGGATGGTGGCGACGACCCGGGGGCGGCGCAGCAATGGCAGTTGGCTGTGAAGGATATGTCGTTTGAGACCGTGCAAGGTGTGCAGTGGGACGGAGCGCAGTTAGACCTGTCTTGGCCTAAGTTGGCCACTGGTTTAACCACGCAAGGACAAGTGCGTTTGGCGCGCATAGATTTAGACGTGTTGCGCCAACTTGCACCCAGTTTGCCCATGCCTGAGCTGGTGCGCAACCACTTAAACAGCTGGCAACCCACGGGTTATATCAACGGCATGCAAGCCGATTGGCGCGGTGCCACAGGTGAGGCTGTGTCGTGGCACACCAGCGGCCAAGCCACCGAGTTGGGTTGGGCTCCCGGACGTTTGCCAAGCAAGCCATTGCCCGGCGACACAGCACGGCCTGGCGTACAAGGCTTGTCGCTGACTTGGGACAGCACGCGTTTGGGTGGCACTGCACAAGCGTCGTTGACGCAAGGCAGCCTCGTCTTGCCCGGTATCTGGCGTGAGCCAGAAATAGCCATATCTGGCCTAGCAGCAAGCTTGTCATGGGCCGCGCCTGGTCAAGCGTTGCAGCAAGAGACGCAACAAGGTGGCGAGTTGCCAGAAGCCTTGCAAGACAGGTGGCGCGTGGCCTTTGAGAATGTTCAAATTGACACACCGCATGGCCGGGTTAGTGGCGCAGGTCTGTGGGCAGCCACTGGTTTGGAGACCCAGCGCGAAGCGACTAGCAGCGCTGGTTTTTTGAAGCTCGATGCTGCGGTTAACCACCTGCCCGCCACACAATTGGCGCGTTACTTACCCAGCAGTATGAACACGCAGGCGCTGTCTTTTTTAAGCACCAGCGTGCAAGGTGGGCAACTCAATGACGTCACAGTGCGTATCAATGGCGAGCTGGACAACGCATTGTGGCAAGGTGGTGCAGCGCGGTTTGCCGTGTCTGCCAACGCCGCCGATGTAGCACTTGATTACGCAGCCGACTGGGGCAGTGACCAGCGGTGGCCGGCGCTAGATAAGCTGTCGGGGCATGTCGTCATGAATGGCCTAGATATTGATATCACCAAGATCACAGGTCGCCTGCGCGATGCGCCGGGCGTGGTGGTAAGTGACGCCGTGGTGGGTATTCGTGCCTTAGACAGCAGCGGACAACTGACCGTGGACGTTACGGCGGCTGGCCCACTGCCAGTTTGGTTGGCACAACTCAACACAACGCCTGTTGCGCGCTGGAGCGACGGCTTGATACAAGACTGGCAAGGCAGCGGTGATGCCAGTCTTAGTCTGCGTATTGCTGCTCCGCTGGATCAGCCTGAGCAAGTGCAGGTAACAGGCAATTTAAATTTATCAGGCAACAGCTTGCAGTTGTGGCCAGGCGTGCCAGCGTTGCAACAGGCAACGGCACGTGTGCAGTTTTCAAACGACAGTGTTGAGGTCATTCAAGCGCGCGGGCAATGGCTGGGCAGCCCGGTGTCTGGTAGTTTGCGTTGGCAAGCCGCAGCCAGCTCTGACCAGTCTGATGGGTTGAGCGCCAACGTGCGCGGCACGTTAAACGCCACTGCCTTGGCGCGCACGCCGTCCTTGGGCACTGTGGCCAAGTTGGCGCAATACGCCAGCGGCAGCACAACTTTTGAGGCGACTGCTGTTAGCGATGGGCAGGGCTTGTCGTGGCAGCTGAAGGCGCCACTGACCAACATGCGTTTGGACTTGCCCCAGCCAATCAACAAACCAGCTGGGGTGTCGTGGCCATTGAGTGTCGCGCTCTCGCCAGCGCCAGCCAATCAGCGCAGCCCAGGCATGGCCAGCGCGCAAGACATTGTGTTGCGTGTGGGGCCAGACGGCGCGCCAGTGGTACACGCACAATTTGTACGCGAGTTCACACAAAGC
>CALBWZ010000368.1 GCA_937893415.1 uncultured Comamonadaceae bacterium
GACCCAACACACGGGTTTGTTGTTGGGTGATTGTGTGAGGCAACCGGCCAAGTTGGCACCCCCGTGTGACGATTGCCTCATACATTAAGCGCGCGCTGGTAAACCGTGCAGCATTGTTAGGTATTCAAGTTGTGTGCCCTGACGGCGGAATTCGCTGAGCGTTTGGTACTCAGGATCTGCATACCAGCTGGTGGCTTGTTCCTCTGAGGGGAACTTAAAAATGATCATTCGCCCGTTTGGTGGCTTGCTACCTTCTAGGGTGATGTGCGCATCATCAAAGGTGAGAAACTCACCACCGTATCGTTTGAGAATGGCAAAAAAACCTTTTTCATAGTTTCTGTATGCAGCAGCGTCTTGTACGGTCAGGTTGACCACCATGTAAACCGGGCTATGTGAACTCATAACGGCTATTGCTTTCTGTATGTGACGCCACAGCGTGTGTGCTTGAACTGTTTTTCAACGCAAGTTGTTGCTCATGCGTGGCAGGGTGGAACAATTCAGTCACCTACATTACGCATGAATGCCCAAGTGTTGTTGCACGCATGTGACACCTGTGCAGCCACCTCCTTGCCGCAACGTGCCATGTCTGGGGTCTTCCCTAGGCCCTCGGTGACTGGCAGGTTGCGCACACAGCGCTTGTGTCGGCCATGGCAGGGCGGCACTGGTAGGGGCCAATGGCTGCAGGCTATGCGATTAAAATACCAGCTTGTACATGCAGCATTTTTTACCACCACCCCTATGACCACACGCACCCACCACATTGCCGTTATTCCCGGCGACGGCATCGGCCAAGAGGTTATGCCTCCCGCATTGGCCGTGCTGGAAGTTGCTGCCAAGCGCTTTGGCTTTGAGCTCAGTTTGTTGCCTATTGCGTGGGCAAGTTGTGATTACTACCAAGCGCACGGTCAGATGATGCCCGATGACTGGAAGGCGCAATTAAGCACTTCTGATGCCTTGTTGTTTGGCGCAGTGGGTTGGCCAGCGACGGTGCCTGACCATGTATCACTGTGGGGCTCGTTGCTCAAGTTCAGGCGCGAGTTTGACCAATACGTTAACTTGCGTCCTGTGCGCTTGTTTGAAGGCGTGACGTGTCCGTTGGCTGGACGCAAGCCAGGCGACATTGATTACCTGGTGGTGCGTGAAAACACGGAGGGTGAGTACACCGCGTTGGGTGGTGTGATGTTCGAGGGCACTGAGCGGGAAATTGTCATACAAGAGTCTGTATTTTCACGCGTGGGTACAGACCGAGTGCTGCGCTACGCCTTCGAAGAAGCGCGCAAGCGCGAGCGAAAGCACCTCACTATTGCAACCAAGAGCAACGGCATCGCCGTGAGCATGCCGTGGTGGGACAAACGCGCAGATGTGGTGGGTCAAGACTACCCAGATGTGGTGGCCGACAAGCAACACATTGATATTTTGTCGGCACGCTTTGTGTTGCAGCCAGACCGCTTTAGCGTGGTGGTCGCCAGTAATTTGTTTGGTGATATTTTGTCTGATTTGGGTCCGGCAACCACCGGCACCATTGGCTTGGCACCATCTGCCAATCTCAACCCTGAGCGACAGTTCCCATCGCTGTTTGAGCCCGTTCATGGTTCTGCGCCAGACATTGTTGGCAAGGGCATTGCCAACCCTATTGCCATGATTTGGAGCGCCGCTTTGATGCTGGAGTTCTTAGGTGAACAGGCCGCCCACGATGCCATTTTGAAAGCTGTGGAGGACGTGCTGCGTACAGGTCCGCACACCCCAGATCTGGGTGGTTCAGCCACCACCCATGAGGTGGGTGAGGCGATTGCTGCGTTGGTTGCTGGCGGGTAAAACCAGCGCGTAAAACCAGTAGGTCGTACTAGGTCAGCGCAGGTTCAACAGCCGGCGCTTCCTGACCAAACTGTGCCTGCGCCAATGCCGCGTAAGCCCCGTTGTGAGCCAATAACTCGTGGTGTTTGCCTTGCTCCACAATGTGTCCGCCAGCAATCACCACAATGCTGTCGGCGCGTTGTACGGTTGACAAACGGTGCGCCACCACAATGGTGGTGCGGCCTTGCATGGCGCGGTCTAGGGCGGCTTGCACCATTTGTTCGCTGTGCGTATCGAGTGCGCTGGTCGCTTCATCAAGCAGCAGCAACGGTGCATTTTTCAGCATGGCACGGGCAATGGCCAAGCGCTGGCGTTGACCGCCAGACAGGCGCACACCGCGCTCTCCCATGAAGGTTTCGTAGCCCATGGGCAAGGCCATGATGAAGTCGTGTGCGTAGGCCGCTTTGGCCGCTGCAACCACCTCGTCGTTGGTGGCGTCTGGACGGCCATAGCGGATGTTGTCTAGGGCTGATGCGGCAAACACCACGGGCTCTTGTGGCACCACGCCAACGTGGGTGCGCAAGTCCGTTAAAGCCAAGGTTTTAATGGATGTACCTTGTAGCAATATGCTGCCGTCTTGCGTGTCATAGAAGCGTTGCAGCAGTTGCATGATGGTGGTTTTACCCGCCCCACTGGCGCCCACCAATGCAACAGTTGTGCCGGCCTTAATGTGCAGGTTGATACCGTTTAGAGCGGGCATCTCTAGACGGGATGGGTAGGCAAATTGCACGTTGATTAATTGCACATCCAACCCTTGGTGGCTGGGTTTGAGTGGCTGTGTGTGCGTGGCCTCTTGGATGTGACTGGGCATGTGCAGCAATTCAATGAGGCGCTCACTGGCTCCGGCTGCGCGCAACAAGTCACCACTCACTTCGCCCAGCACTGCAAAGGCACCGGCCAAAATAATCACATACAGCACAGTTTGCCCAAGCTCGCCTGGGCTGAGCGTTCCAGCCAACACGGCCAGCGTGCCCATGTACAAGCCCCATAGCAAGGCTGCACTGGTGGTAACCATCACAAATGTAACCAGCGCTGAGCGCGCGGTAGAGCGGCGAATAGCCGAGCGAAAAGCCGCGTTGGTCGAGTGCTCAAAACGCGAGGCCTCTCGGCCTTGCGCGGTATAGCTTTGGACCACTGTGATGGCATTCAACACCTCACTGGCCAGCGCGCTGGCGTCGGCCACACGGTCTTGGCTGTCGCGTGATAGGCGGCGCACGCGCCTGCCCATCCACATGCTAGGCGCTATCACCAGCAACAAACCGGCGCAGACCTGGGCCATCATGAGCGGGTGGTGCCACACCAGCATGCCCAAAGCGCCAAGTCCCATCACAGTGTTGCGCAGGCCCATGCTCAGTGATGAGCCCACCACGGTTTGCACCAGAGTGGTGTCAGCGCTCAAGCGGGACAGCACATCGCCAGTGGGTGTTTGTTCAAAAAACTGTGGGCTTTGGTTGAGCACCCGTGCGTAAACAGCTTGGCGAATATCGGCTGTTATGCGCTCACCCAACCAACTCACCATAAAAAACCGCGCGCCCGAAAACAAAGCCAATGCCACGGCCACGCCGAATAACATGGCGAAGTACCAGGCTATGTCTTGCGGGTTGTTGCCACTGGTGCTGCTTAAGCCACCGTCTATGAGTTTGCGCAGCGCGGTGGGAAATACCAGCGTGGCGGCTGCGGCGGCCAACAACATCAGCAGCGCAAAGCCAACCTGCCAACGGTAGGGCTTGATAAATGGGCTGAGCGACAGCAAGCCTTGGGTTCTGGTCGGGGTAGGGGTGGTCATAAAGCGGTGCGCTTGTGTCTGGTGCCTGAAATGGTATTTATAAACGAATCGATTGGCCGTAGCCGGTCATCTCAAGATAACCCCAAGCCACGCGTTGGCCTTGTGCGTTGTGCAAGCCGCACAAGCCTTCCCAATACACAGTGCTAGTACTTTGGCGGCTGTCCAGCTCTTGGTCGGGCATAACGGGTTGAACATCAAACGCACCATGTGGTGTGTTGAGGCGCCATCCTACGGGATATTTGATACCGGTTCTCGGGCTTTGCCACATGTCGCCAGGAATAAATACAATATCGGCCGGTTTGTAGGTGCGCAGCTGCCCTTGCACCGTGCGGTGGGACCCGCCAGCCCACAGCGTCTGTTGCTGCGTATCGCGCAGCTGAAAGGCTGTCAGGGCGGTACCGTCATCAAAGTTAAAGCCGACCCAGTCCCAACCTGCTGCGCCGTCAGGCATGAACCCATGGCTCCACTCGTGGTCTAGCCAGCCGCGCCCTGTGCGTGCGTGGCTCACGCCGTCTATATCGAGCTTGGCGCGCAGTTGCAGTTGTGGGTGTGTGGTGTACCAACTGGTGTCGCGCTGCGCGGGTCCTTTTTGCGACAAGCCTTTGTTGCCTTGCAAGATGGGTGGTTGTGACGCACTGGCAAGAACCGACACGTTAAAACCGCCTGTGTGTATGCCATTCTTGTGGTCACCCGTGCTGTGCGCGTTGGCGGTGAATTGCTTGTCTGTGGTGCTGCTCATGTGCCAAGTGCCATCTGCATTGGCAATGCCGACGTCCATCAACTCGGTGCTGGCCCAAGCGCCCGGGTAAGCCCTGTTATCGGTGACTTGTACGTTGCTGGGGCGTTGTGTGTGCCCGTTCCACCTAGCGGTTCGTTGGCTGTGGCGAAGCTGGCCGGTATACCCATCGGCACCTGGCGGTATGGCCAGTGCGGCATGGGCAAACACCAGGTGTTTGGCGGCCAGTTGTTGTGTCAGTCCTGCGTTGCTGGCAATGCGCTTTCTGAAAAAAGTCACTTGCAGTCCTATGGGTGTGGCGCTGCCCGGCACCTCCACATAGCCTGTGAGGTACCACCACTCAATGTCAAAGTTGTTGTGTGAGCCCAAGTCACGTGGGAATACCAGCCCATCGGTTGACAGTTGTGCTGAGGCCGAGTTGTGTGGTCCCAGCCCACAGCCCACACCAGCACCAAGCGCCAGCTGCGCAGCTGCGCCGCGCAAAAGCTGTCGCCGGTTGATGGCCGTGCTGGGTCTGATGGCGTTGTTGTTCATGTGCTTGGTCACCATGTGTGTGTCAATCATGTGCCTACCAATCTTGCTTCACCGTTTGAACCGCTTGCATGGACAGTGCACGTCTGGCCACCCATGCGCTGGTCAGCGTGCCGCACACCACCACAGCGGCGCATAAACCGGCTAAACGCCAAGGGGGTAGTTGCCAATCCATGGTCCAGTGGAAGCTTTGCGGGTTGACCACAAACACCAGCACCGCGCTGACCACCAAGCCCAGCAGCAGACCCACAACAGCCGCTACCGAGCTCCACAGCAAAGCTTCAGTAGTGACCAAACCTTGTACCTGGCGCGGCTCAAGCCCTAGGTGGGCCAGCAGGCCAAACTCACGTTGTCTGGCCAACACTTGTGCGCTGACGCTGGCGGCCACACCAAACAAGCCAATGCCAATGGCCACCAGCTGCAGCCACTGTGTGACGGCAAAGCTGCGGTCGAAGATGCGCAGCGACTGCGCGCGTATATCGCCAGTGGTGGCCATGTTTAATTCGGTGCTTGGTGCGTTGTCATGCGTGCTGCTGTACAGCGCTCTGATGTTAGATTGCAGCCCATTTAACACAGCAGGTGTGGCGTCTTGGTCAGATGCAAGCGTGACGGCAATGTCTGAGATGGTGGGCGTGATGTGTGTGTTGGCAAGGTCATCCCAATGCACGACGATGCTGCCACTTTGCCTGGCGTAGTCTCGCCATATGCCTGCAACATACGGGTGTTGACTGGTGTTGTTGGGTTGACTGGAGTGGGTTGTACGCGCAAACAACTGCTCAAAGGGCTGACCAACCGACAAGCCGTAGGTGTCTCGTAGAGCCTCACTGACCCACACAGGGTAGTGGTTCGCGTCAGGTGCAACAACGCGGTCGGCGTTGGCCACAGTGGGGGCCGCAGGCAAGTCCAGCGGCCAGCCGCTAGCGTCTAGTTGCAAGTCGCGGGCAATGAGTGCAACTTGTGGCTGGTTGGGGTCTAAGGTGAGGAGGCTTGTGTGCTGAATGCTGGCGCGTTTCACGCCCTGTTGCTGGCGCAGTTGGTCCACAAACTGTGGGTTGAAAGCACGCGTGTCTGTTGAGCTGTTGGGTGCTGAGGCCCGCAAGTACATGTCTGCGGGCAGGATGGTGTCTAGCCACTGCGTGACTGAGCCTCTGAAGCTAGAGACCATCACAGTCAAGGCCACAGCCAATGCCAAGCTGGCCACCACACCACTGATGGCCACAGTGCCTGCATACGGTATGCGCTGCGCGCGGGTGAGCGCCAACATGGGCAGCATGCGCTGGTACAGCCGCTGCGGCGTGCGCGCCAACAGCCACGCCACCACCACGGGCAAACACACCAAGCCACCTACCAGCAGCAAGCCAATGCCTATGTAAGCGCCCAGTGGCATGTCCCAGATGGGGGGCACGTTGATGGCCAGCGCGCTGCTTGCCAACAGTGCCACACCCCACCACCATTGCTGTTGGTTGTTGTGTGCTTTTTCAACATACAGGCCTTTAATGGCAATGGCGGGTGCCACGTTGGCCACACTGCGAGCAGGCCACCAGGCACCAAACAAAGTGGCAGCAGTGCCCAAGGCCATGAAACCCATCACCGCGCCAACGTTGGCCCACAGCTGCAGCGCGGGTTCACGGCTGGCCAGCATGCCGCCGCCCAAATCGCCGTTGAGCACATGCAGCGCCAAGCTGGCCAAGCCAATGGCCAACAACACACCGAGCACGCTGCCCACCAAGCCCAGTACACAGGCCTCGGCCAACACCAACGCCATGCGCATGCGAGGTGTGCAGCCCAACACACCCAGCAATGCAAACTGCGGCAAGCGTTTGGCCACACTGAGCGACAACACTGAAAAGACCAAAAAAGCACCTGTGAACAAGGCCACCAATGCCAGCACGCTCAAGTTCACGCGGTAGGCGCGCGTCATGTTGATGAGGCGACTGGCTTCTTGCTCAGGCGCTTGCACATATACGCTGCCGTCTAAATCCCACTGCGTCATGAGTTGCTTGGCCGTCACAGGCTGTGCGGTGTTGACAGCTGTGTTGATGCCAATGCGTGTCAGTCCATCGTCAAGGGACAGCAGTTGCTGCGCAGCTGCAATGTCCATGACCAAGGTGGCTTGACGGCCCCCTTTAACCGTGCCGGCAACACGCAAGTTGTGCCACACAGTGCCCACTTGCAGTTGCAAGACCGATTGCGTGGGCTGGCCCAACAGGTTGGCGGCGGCGGCGTTGATGAACACGGCGTCGGGGGCAAATAGATCCAGCCTGTCGCCGTTGGCTTCGGCATTGTTGTTGGCCATGGGTACCCAGTTCAAGCCCAGTTGGGCTTGCGCCAAGGCATCCACACCCCGCAGTTGCACAGTGATGGGCGCGCTGTTTGCACGAACTGCCACGTTGGCCTCTACCAGGGGCAACACATGCGACACGCCTGCTTGTGTGCTGATGTGCATCAGCACGTCTGTCGGTATGGGTGTGTTGGCGCTGCTGCGCAGCCACCACATGGGCTCGCCACTGAGCAGGCCTTGCGTGTTGCGTCCGGCTTGGTCGCTGGCGCGGCTGAATTCTGCAAGTGCAGAGGCGTTGATGAGGTGCACGGCCAGCGCCAACGCCACGCCCAGTGCGATGGTCAGTGTGGCGGTCAGTGTTCGCCAAGGGTGTTGCGCAACTTCACCTACAGAGTAGGTGCGCAGCAAGCTGGCAAGCGTGCGCATGGACATGCTTATTTGAGGCTTCCCGCTAGAAACTGTTGCAAGCGCTCGCTGGTGGGGTGGTTGAGCACCACCTTGGGGTCGCCAGCCTCCTCAACGACACCTTGGTGCAAAAACATCACTTTGTTGGACACCTCTTTGGCAAAGCCCATTTCGTGCGTGACCACCACCATGGTGCGCCCCTCGTCGGCCAGGCCGCGCATGACGCGCAGCACCTCTCCCACCAGCTCTGGATCCAACGCGGAGGTGGGCTCGTCAAACAACATCACGGCAGGCTCCATAGCCAAGGCGCGGGCAATGGCCACGCGTTGCTGCTGCCCGCCTGACATGTGGGCGGGGTACTTGTCTTCTGCGCCCGACAAGCCTACTTTGTTGAGGTAGTGTCGTGCACGTTCGCGCGCCTGCGCTTTGGACAAGCCCAGCACATGGATAGGTGCCTCGGTGATGTTGTCGAGCACGTTTAAGTGCGCCCACAAATTAAAGTGCTGAAACACCATGGCCAATTTGGCACGAAACAGTTGCAGCTGTTGTTTGTCGGTGGCATTCAGCATGCCGTCTTTGGCTGCGGCCAGTTTGAGCGTTTCACCGTTGAGGGTGATACTGCCAATGTGCGGGCGTTCAAGTAAATTGATGCAGCGTAAAAATGTGGACTTGCCTGAGCCGCTTGAGCCAATGATGCTGATGACGTCGCCGGCGTGGGCTGACAGCGACACGCCTTTCAGCACCTCGTTGTCGCCGTAGCGCTTGTGTAGGTCGCTCACGACCAGTTGTTCTGTAGTGGGTTGGCTCATGTGTTCAGTCAGGTAAACAGTTGCTTAGGCGCTCAGCAGGGGCCCCGTTTTAAAGGCTGTCGCACCTGCGATTTTGCCTATGTCCATACCGCTGCAGGCCCAGCGCAAGATATGTCTGGCGTACAACACGCCATCGACTTCAGCCAACACAGGTGTCACCAGTGCTGTTGCAGGGCACACGATGTCGGCCACCACGTCGCCGACTGTCAACAACTGCCCGGGCTCAGCGTGGTAACTGATCACGCCGGCATACGGTGCGTACAGGGTTTGCGAGCCTGCCAGAGGTGTGGCCTCGCACTGGGCTACAGGCAAGCTGGTTGTACCAGCGATCACCTGTCGGTGAATTAAAAAATCAACGATCGCTTGGGCATCGGCATGGGCTTGGGCATGGTTCACATCGGTTTGGCCGCGCAGCTCTATGGTGCTGGCCATGCACGCCAAGGGAATGGGGTGGTTGTGCAAGCGTTGGCGCAGTCGCCACCACACGCCGCTCAGTGCCTCGTCAAAGCACAGTGTGGGCGAGTCGCTTTGTGCCCATAGCAAGGCGCGTGCGCCCAAGGTTTGCGCCAAGGGTTGCACTTGCTCTAAATAAGGCGTCTCCACATACACATGCATGACTGCTTCAAAGTCGCAGTGCAAGTCCAGCACCACGTCTGCGTCGCAGGCCAAGCGCATCAGCGTGTTGCGCAGGCTGGTCAGTTCGGTGACTGTGGGCTGCTGCAACAGCCACGCACGCATGGCCGCGCGAATCACCTCGCGGTTGTGGCCAGCGTCTTGGGTGAGCAAGGGCGCTACTGTGTCGACAATGGCGGTGGCAAAGTCGGGGTAATGGCGGTTGAAATTTTCACCACTGGCCAGCTCAAACCGGCCCAGTTGGGTGAACATCACCGTTTGGTCTAAGCCAATGGGGTTGGCGATGGGCACCAGCACCACTTCACCAAGCAGTTGGCCCTCGTCCTCTAGCGTTGTCAGCAAGCCGCGTAAGTGGTGGGCCACCAACATGCCTGGCAGTTCATCGGCGTGCAAGCTGGCTTGAATATAAATTTTTTGGCCATGCCCCGTTTGGCCAAAATGCAGGCTGTGCAGCGTACGCTGTGTGCCCGTGGCGGGACTCGTCAGGTGGTGTGTCTGTGTGTGCACTGTGTCTCCTTCAGCGTCCGCGAGGCTTGAGGTAAGCCAGCCAATGGTTTTCTGCCAGCCTAAATAGGCCCACCAAGGTAAAAGTAAGCACCAAGTAAATCAAGCCTGCTGTGATGAAGGCTTCAAAGGGCAAGTAAAAGTCTGAGTAAATGCTGCGCGCCGCACCAGTGATGTCAAACACAGCAGGGACAGTGCTGGCCAGCGAGGTGCTGTGCAGCATCATGATGACCTCATTGGAGTAAGCCGGCAACGTGCGGCGCATGGCAGAGGGCAGCACGATACGGGCAAGTGTTTGCCACTTGGACAGACCCATGGCATGGGCGGCCTCAATCTCGCCTGCGTTGGTGTCGCGAATACCGCCGGCCAACATCTCTACTGTGTAAGCGCAGGTGTTCATCGAGAATGCCAGCACCGCGCACATAAAGGGGTCTTTAAAGCCAGTCCATGGCCATGAGTCGTCCCAGCGGCTTTGAATCCAGTCAAGCTGCGCCACACCGTAGTAAATGATGTAGACCTGAATCAGCAGCGGCGTGCCACGCACCACGTAGGTGAAGAGCCACACGGGGCCTCTTACCCACCAGTGTTGTGACACGCGCATGAGTGTCATGGGCAGCGCCAATGCGCCACCAATGAGTAAACAGGCAATCAAAATCTGCAGCGTGCCTACCAAGCCTGCGCCAAATAAGCGCAAAGACTCTGGGGTAAATATGACGTCGAATTGCATGCTATGTGAGGCTTAAACCAATCGACCGGACTTAGAAATCACCGCGCTTGACACCCATGGTGTAACGCTTTTCGAGTTGGCGCAATGCGACCAACGACACAGTGGTGAAGACCAAATAAATAACAGCGGCGAAAGCCATAAACAGCAACGGTGCATTGGGCGTTTGGCCGCGGGCGGCCGCGCCAGCTTGTTTGGCCAAGTAGGTCATGTCTGGCAAGCCCAAAATAGACACCAATGCAGTGGCCTTGATGAGCACCAGCCAGTTGTTGGTAAAGCCAGGCAGCGCCAAACGCACCATTTGCGGCAATACGATGGTGAAAAACACACGCGTCTGGCCCATGCCGTAGGCCAAGCCGGCTTCGGCCTGACCCGTTGGGATGGCCATGATGGCGCCCCGAAAGGTCTCTGTCATGTAAGCGCCGTAAATAAAGCCAATGGTCATAAGGCCTGCGGCAAAGGGGTTGATCTCAACGTAGTCCATGTAGCCCATGGACTCCAGCATGACGTTTAGACCGATTTGGCCGCCATAAAAAATCAACAACATCAGCACCAAATCAGGAATGCCGCGAATGATGGTGGAGTAAATAGTGCCCAGCCACACCAGCGGTTGATGGGTTGACAGTTTGGCAGCAGCGCCAGCCAAGCCCAGGACAACGGCGACCACCAACGCACCCAGTGCCACTTGTATGGACAACAAGGAGCCCTCGAGGATGCTGTAGAAGTAACCGGCGGTCATTGAATGTATGTCAATCTGTGGTCGTGCGGCATGCGGTTCAGCGAGCCGTGGCTGGTGGCGCGCGCTTGTTTGAAGTGAAAAGCCTGCTAGGGAAGGTCTGCAGAACCCTCGCGCCAGCGGGAGTTGAGGTTTAAAAGTT
>CALBWZ010000369.1 GCA_937893415.1 uncultured Comamonadaceae bacterium
AGGTAGCAACATGTAACGCTAAGACCTTACAACCTTATCGTGGCAATACACTGACACCCATTAAGAACTGGTCAATGGCGCGCGCGGCTTGTCGCCCCTCGCGTATGGCCCACACCACCAAACTTTGACCGCGGCGCATATCACCCGCTGCAAACACCTTGTCCACATTGGTGTAGTAGCCCCCCTCTTCGTCCACGCTGGCTTGGGCATTGCCTCTCATATCTTTGTCCACCCCAAATGCATCCAGCACAGTGGCGACCGGATTCGCAAAACCCATTGCGAGCAACACCAAATCTGCTTTTAACAACTGTTCGGAACCAGCCACCTCAGTCATCCTGCCATCAGTCCACTCCAAACGCACTGTCTTGACACCTGTGACTTGGCCTTTTTCGCCTACAAACTCTTTGGTGGCAATGGCAAACTCCCGCACACAGCCCTCGGCATGGCTGGAACTGGTTCGCAACTTAATGGGCCAATAAGGCCATACCATGGGCTTGTCCTCTTGGTCAGGTGGTTGTGCCATCAGTTCAAACTGGGTCACGCTGGCAGCGCCATGGCGGTTGCTGGTACCCACGCAGTCAGAACCAGTGTCGCCACCGCCAATCACGACCACGTGCTTGCCATCGGCTCGGATTTGCCTTTTGAACTCATCGCCGGCATTGACTTTGTTTTGCTGTGGCAGCATTTCCATAGCGAAGTGCACGCCAGCCAAATCACGCCCTTTGACAGGCAAGTCACGAGACTGCTCGGAACCGCCAGTCAGCAACACAGCATCGAACTCTGCAGTCAACGCCTGGGGTGAAACCGTTTCTTTTGACCAGTTTGTGACCACGCTGTCAACAGGCATACCGGCTACCAACACGCCCGTTTTGAAGGTTACCCCTTCAGCCTGCATTTGCTGCACGCGGCGGTCAATGTGTATCTTTTCCATTTTGAAATCAGGAATGCCGTAACGCAGCAACCCACCAACACGGTCGTTCTTCTCAAACACCGTGACGTCGTGACCAGCGCGAGCCAGCTGTTGCGCAGCGGCCAAGCCTGCAGGGCCAGAGCCCACAACGGCAATACATTTGCCGGTTTTGTGGATGTTCACCACCGGCTGAACCCAGTCTTCTGCCCAAGCACGGTCAATGATGGCGTGTTCAATCGACTTGATACCAACGGCATCGTCGTTAACGTTCAGCGTGCAAGCGGCCTCGCATGGCGCTGGACAAATGCGCCCAGTGAACTCAGGGAAATTGTTGGTGCTGTGCAGCACATCAATGGCGTTTTTCCAATCGCCTTGAAACACCAACTCGTTGAAGTCCGGAATAATGTTGTTGACAGGGCAGCCACTGTTACAAAAGGGCGTGCCGCAATCCATGCAGCGCGCAGACTGCTGCTTAGCGCTCGCATCGTCCAAGCCGATTACAAACTCTTTGTAGTTTTTCAAGCGCTCTTTAGGAGGCAAGTACGCCTCTTCAACACGCTCAAAATCCATGAATCCAGTAATTTTCCCCATAATTTTTCTCCTGTAAGCCGTTGGCTACACTAAGCGGCAATGCCGACTGTGGTTGTTAATGAGGCGTTGTCAATGGCTACTTTGGCAGCGTGCAACTCACCCAAGGCACGCTTGTACTCGTGCGGGAAAACCTTCACGAACTTGGCGCGTGCGGCACTCCAGTCGTCGAGCAATTCGCGCGCACGGCGTGAGCCTGTGTAGCGCAAGTGGTCGGCCAACATGGCCTTCAACTGTGTTTCGTCGGTTTGCCCGCGGTGCCAGATTGACGCATCGATCGTGGCTCGCTGGTCAGCCTCTGACAACAAGCGGTCTAAGCTCACCATTGTGGTGTTGGCCCGTGTATGGAACAAGCCATCTTCATCGTAGATATATGCCACACCGCCACTCATGCCCGCGGCAAAGTTGCGACCGGTTGTGCCCAGCACCACAACAGTGCCACCCGTCATGTACTCGCAGCCATGGTCACCAACGCCTTCGACCACAGCGGATGCGCCAGACAACCGCACAGCAAAACGCTCGCCACCCACACCGCTGAAGAAAGCTTCACCCGTGGTGGCACCGTACAGCACTGTGTTGCCCACAATGATATTTTGCTCTGAACGGCCTCTAAAGTCCAAGCTTGGCCTCACTACAATACGACCACCACTCATACCTTTACCGGTGTAATCGTTGGCTTCACCTATCAAATTCATGGTGATGCCCTTTGCCAAAAACGCACCAAACGACTGACCGCCAGTACCTTCTAACTGAATATGAATGGTGTCGTCTGGCAAGCCCTCTGGGTAACGCTTGATCAACTCGCCTGACAGCATGGCTCCAACGGTCCGGTTGACGTTGCGGGTCACATCCATGAACTTCACTTTTTCACCTAGCTCCAACGCATTTTTTGATTTTTCAATCAAACGCACGTCCAAGGCTTTTTCTAAACCGTGGTCTTGAACATCGGTGTGCAACCGTGACACATCTGGACCTACGTTGGGCACGTAGAACAAACGTGAAAAATCCAGGCCTTTGGCTTTCCAGTGGTCAATGCCCTGGCGTGTATCCAACAAATCAGCGCGACCAATGAGCTCGTCAAACGTGTGTATGCCCAGCTGGGCCATGATCAAACGAGCCTCTTCAGCGACAAAGAAGAAATAATTCACCACATGCTCAGGCTGACCAGAGAACTTCTTGCGCAGTTCAGGGTCCTGCGTGGCCACGCCCACAGGACATGTGTTGAGGTGGCACTTGCGCATCATGATGCAACCTTCTACCACCAAGGGCGCGGTGGCAAAGCCAAATTCATCAGCGCCCAGCAGGCCACCCACCACAACGTCTCTACCCGTCTTCATCTGGCCATCTGCTTGCACGCGCACACGGCCACGCAAGCGGTTAATCACCAAGGTTTGCTGGGTTTCGGCCAAACCGATTTCCCAAGGACTTCCCGCATGCTTGATAGACGACCAAGGCGAAGCGCCTGTGCCGCCGTCATGTCCGGCAATCACAATGTGATCGGCTTTGGCTTTGGACACACCAGCAGCGATGGTGCCAACACCAATTTCGGACACCAGCTTCACAGAAATACTTGCTGCTGGATTCACGTTCTTCAAGTCGTGAATCAGTTGGGCCAAATCCTCGATGGAGTAAATGTCATGGTGAGGTGGCGGCGAAATGAGTCCCACACCTGGCACTGAATACCGCAGCGCGCCAATGTACTCGCTGACCTTGGTACCTGGGAGTTGGCCGCCTTCACCGGGCTTGGCACCCTGCGCCATCTTGATTTGAATTTGATCGGCACTGGTCAAGTACTCTGTGGTTACCCCGAAGCGACCTGAAGCCACTTGCTTGATCCGTGATCGCAACGAATCACCGGCCAACAGCGGGACGTGCGCCTCAACGCGTGACTCGCCAATGATGGAGCGCAATGACTCACCACTTTTAATTGGAATGCCTTTGAGTTCGTTGCGGTAGCGCGCTGGGTCCTCGCCGCCCTCACCGGTGTTGCTCTTGCCGCCAATACGGTTCATGGCAACAGCCAAGGTCGCATGGGCTTCTGTAGAGATTGAACCCAATGACATGGCGCCAGTTGCAAATCGTTTGACGATTTCTGACGCTGGCTCGACCTCCTCCACAGGGATGGCTTTGGCAGGGTCAACCTTGAACTCGAACAAACCACGCAACGTCATGTGACGACGTGTTTGATCGTTGATGATTTGTGCATATTCTTTGTAGCTGTTCCAGTTGTTGGCACGTGTGCTGTGCTGCAACTTGGCAATGGCATCAGGTGTCCACATATGCTCTTCACCGCGGCTGCGCCACGCGTACTCGCCGCCTGTGTCCAACATATTGGCCAACAACGGCGCATTTCCAAACGCCAGGTCGTGCATGCGAATAGCCTCAAGCGCCACTTCAAACACACCAATTCCCTCGACACGGCTGGGGGTGTTGCTGAAATACTTCTTAATGAAAATGGAGTTCAGACCAATGGCTTCAAACAGCTGCGCACCGCAGTAACTCATATAGGTCGACACACCCATTTTTGACATGATCTTTGACAGACCTTTGCCGACCGCTTTTATATAGTTGGCAACGGCTTTTTCAGCCGACAAGTCACCCGGCAAACTGGCGTGCATTTGCGCCAACGTTTCGATAGCCAAATAGGGGTGGACCGCTTCAGCTCCGAACCCAGCCAGCACAGCAAAGTGGTGCACCTCGCGCGCTGACCCTGTTTCAACGACCAAGCCTGTAGACGTGCGCAAGCCTTCGCGCACCAAATGTTGGTGAACGGCGGACATGGCCAACAATGCTGGAATAGCAATTTGCGTGGACGACATGTTCCTGTCGCTCACGATCAAAATATTACGGCCTGTACGAATGGCATCGACAGCCTCCGCGCACAGCGATGCCAGCTTGGCCTCCACGCCCTCACTTCCCCAAGAAACGGGGTAAGTTATGTCTAAAGTGTGGCTGCGAAACTTGCCGTGCGTGTACTCCTCGATGTGGCGCAACTTGTCCATATCTGCCGTATCCAGCACAGGCTGCTTGACCTCTAGGCGCATAGGCGGGTTGACTTGGTTGATGTCAAGCAGATTGGGTTTGGGCCCAATAAAGGACACCAGAGACATGACGATCGCCTCGCGAATCGGGTCAATAGGCGGGTTGGTAACTTGCGCAAACAGCTGTTTAAAGTAGTTGTACAGTGGTTTGTTTTTATCGGACAACACGGCCAGCGGGCTGTCATTGCCCATTGAGCCTAGGGCCTCCTCGCCGTTGGCCGCCATGGGACTCATCAAAAACTTGATGTCTTCTTGGGTGTAGCCAAAAGCCTGCTGGTGGTCTAACAGCTGGGCCTTGTTCAAGTGTTGCGTCACAGGAACCGGCGCTTCATTGGCCTCAACCTCATCCAACTTGTAACGCAAATTCTCAATCCACTGGGTGTAAGGCTTGGCATTGGCCAAACCAGCCTTGAGTTCTTCGTCATTGATCATCCGACCTTGTTCAAGGTCAATCAAAAACATTTTCCCTGGCTGCAAACGCCACTTGCGTACAATTTTTGCCTCAGTCACTGGCAACACACCAGCCTCTGAGCCCATGATCACCATGTCGTCGTCGGTGATGCAGTAACGTGAAGGACGCAAGCCATTTCGATCTAACGTGGCGCCGATTTGACGGCCGTCGGTAAAGACAATGGAAGCTGGACCATCCCACGGCTCCATCATGGCTGCGTGGTATTCGTAAAATGCACGACGGCGCTTGTCCATGGTCGCGTGTTGCTCCCAAGGTTCTGGAATCATCATCATCATGGCCTGGGCAATTGGGTAGCCAGCCATGGTCAGCAGCTCTAAACAATTGTCGAATGTGGCCGTGTCAGATTGACCTGCAAAGCTGATTGGGTACAACTTTTTCAGATCATCGCCAAGCACCGGCGAGCTCATGACACCTTCGCGTGCCCGCATCCAGTTGAAGTTGCCCTTAACGGTGTTGATCTCACCGTTGTGCGCCACATAGCGGTAAGGGTGGGCCAGTGGCCACTCAGGGAATGTGTTGGTAGAAAAACGTTGGTGCACCAAGCCCAGTGCCGACGTACAGCGTGGGTCTTTCAAGTCTAGGAAGTACTCACCCACTTGATTCGCAAGCAGCAAACCCTTGTACACAATCGTGCGGGTCGACATGCTGGGCACGTAATATTCTTTGGAGTGGGTCAGTTGCAAACGTTGGATGTTGGCGCTGGCCGTTTTACGAATCACGTACAGCTTGCGCTCTAAAGCGTCTTGCACAATGACGTCATTGCCTCGGCCAATGAAGACTTGGCACATGAGTGGCTCTTTTTCTCGCACAGCAGGCGACATAGGCATTTCACGGTTCACTGGCACATCGCGCCAGCCAAGCAACACTTGACCTTCGGCAGATATAGCGCGACCCATCTCCTGAATGCAGGCCATGCGGGATGCGTTCTCTTTAGGCAAGAACACCAAACCCACACCGTACTCGCCTGGTGGAGGCAAAGTCACACCCTGTTTGGCCATTTCTTCGCGGTACAAGGCGTCAGGCAATTGAATTAACAAACCCGCGCCATCACCCATCAAAGCATCGGCGCCAACAGCGCCACGGTGGTCAAGGTTTTCCAAGATCTGCAGTGCCTGCGTCACGATAGCGTGGCTCTTTTGGCCTTTGATATGGGCCACAAAACCCACGCCGCACGCATCGTGCTCCATCGCACGGTCGTACAACCCATGCTCAGCCGCTTGCTTTCGTGCCAAATCCATATTTGTTTGTTGTTCCACGCTCAACTCCTGATGACTTTTGTAATACCAGATAGGATAAGGGCAAACCCCAAGCTCATCAAGCAAATTAATTAGGGTCAGATCCCAATTAATCTCGGGTATGAAAATATTTATTTAAATTAGGGACGTATCAATTTAATTAACAAAAACATGACACTTTGAAAAATTATTACTTATTTTTTATCTTTGAGGGCCGTCCAACAGTCGTTTTTGCGACACGACGAGTTGTTTTTGATTGCAAACCATCTAAAAATCGACTGTCGCCGAAAGCCCACGATTTGAGAGCGTGTTCAGTGAGTTGCTTGGCCAAGCTGACACCCACCCCCTTCGCCACCAACTCGATATAAGCCGCCTCGCGTGCAAACGGTGTATTGCCCAAACCCCACTGCAATGGATGGGCTGCCACCGCGTTGTCTACGCGTTTCCCGGCGTAATGCAAGTAGCTAGACCATGGGTAATCACCTGGGTGTGCTGCCATGCCAGCTCGCACAGGGTTGAGATCCATGTAAACCATGCAGTTGAGCAAGTAACGCTCTGACTGAATGAGACTAGATTTGTACCGCCCCTCCCACAACGTGCCAGTGCGGCTGTGACGGCGATTAAACCAGCTGACGTATTGCCGCCCCAAAAATTGCATCAGCTTGGGCAAGCCTTGGCCTGTGCCGGGCGTAACCAACAAGTGAACATGGTTGTCCATGAGCACATACGCGTGCACCCTGACCTCAAACTCTGCTGCGTATTGGGCTTGCAGTGCCAGCCACTTAAGCCTGTCCACATCGTCCACAAATATGGCGAGGCGGTTATTCCCTCTAACCATCACATGGTGCGCATAGCCAGGCACCGCCAGCCTAGGCAACCTAGCCATGCAAACCCGGTGCGCTGGCAAACATGTGGTGACCAGTCAAGCGAGCGTGGGCTTGGATGGCAAAGCGGTCTGTCATACCTGCAATGTAGTCAGCGGCCGCGCGCGCAGGCCTGGTGTAGCGCTGGTAATGCTCAGGCATGAGCGTCGGGTCTTGCACGTAAATTGAAAACAAATCAGCCACCACTTGGCGCGCCCGTGCAGTGGTGTCTAAAACTTGCTCATGGCGGTATAGGTTGGCAAACAAAAATTGCTTCAACTCAATCGAGCGTGCGCGCATGCTAGGCGTAAAGGCAACCAGGGTTTTGCCATGCATGCGCACCGCCTTGGCGCTGTCTATACCCGCCTCCTGTATCGCTTGCTGTGTGTGTGCCAGCACGTCAAACACCTGCGCCGTGAGCAAGCGTCGAATGGTCTCTGCCAACAAACGCCGTCCAGACAGTTGCGGGTGATCGCGCAGCGTGTGGGCGGCGTGTTCTGCCACCAAGTCAACGGTTTGGAGTTGTTCAAAATCAATCAAGCCGGAGCGGACACCATCGTCGACATCGTGGGCGTTGTAGGCAATTTCATCGGCCAAGTTACACAACTGTGCCTCTAAACTGGGTGCAGTGCCATCTAAAAACCGGGCACCCACATCGTTTGGGCGCAGATCTTCAAGACGTCTTGCATTGGCAGCTGAGCAATGCTTCAAAATACCCTCGCGTGTTTCAAACGTTAGATTCAACCCGTCGTGGCTGGGGTAACGCCGTTCCAAGGTGTCGACAACACGCAAGCTTTGTAAATTGTGTTCAAAACCAGGCGAGTCGTTGTGTGCGCCATCGGCATCCTCTGCGTGATGGGCGCGCATGCATGCATCCAATGCGTCTTGACCGGCGTGGCCAAAGGGTGTGTGGCCTAAGTCATGGGCCAATGCAATAGCCTCTACCAAGTCTTCGTGCAAACCGAGGCTTCTGGCCAAGCTGCGTCCCAACTGAGCCACCTCTAAGGAGTGAGTCAAACGTGTTCGAAACAGGTCACCCTCGTGGTTTAAAAAGACTTGGGTCTTGTATACCAAACGCCTAAAAGCGCTGCTGTGTATCACACGGTCTCTGTCGCGTTGGTAATCGTTACGGGTTGGTGCTGCAGCCTGCGCAAACAAGCGCCCCCGCGAGTGGGTCGGATCGCTGGCAAACGGTGCGAGTGCGGACAGTATCAAGACTTAAGCCTCACACGTGGCGCCAAGCACCTCACGCACCACGGCATCCTCAGCTGCAGCCAAGCGCGCCTGACCATCGCTGTTAACCAGCACAAACTTCACCTGACCACCTTCGGCTTTTTTATCAACGCGCATGTGGCCTAGGTATATATCAGCGGACGCATCGCCTCGAGAGTTGACCAATACTGGGCCGCTGGTGGGCAAGCCTGCGGCCGCTATCAGGGCACTAAGTCTGTCAACATACGCCTGATTAACAAAGCCTAAACGGTGTGACAAATGCGCCGCCATCACCATGCCGCACCCAACAGCCTCGCCATGCAACCAAGTGCCATAACCCATTCCAGCCTCAATGGCGTGGCCAAAGGTGTGGCCAAAGTTAAGAATGGCACGCACGCCCTCCTCTCGCTCGTCTTGGGCAACCACCCACGATTTTATTTCGCAACTGCGCTGCACAGCCAACGACAACAGCTCGGCATTGCCCGCGCGCAACTCAGACATATGGGCCTCTAACCAGTCAAAAAATGCCATATCAGCAATGGGGCCGTACTTGATAACCTCTGCCAAACCAGCGCTCATCTCACGGACAGGCAGGGTTTGCAGGGCTTGCAAGTCGCAGACCACGCGGACGGGCTGGTAAAAAGCGCCCACCATATTTTTACCCATGGGGTGGTTCACACCCGTTTTACCGCCCACAGACGAATCGACTTGCGACAGTAGCGTGGTGGGTACTTGCACAAAGGGCACACCGCGCATGTATGTGGCGGCTGCAAAACCTGTCATATCGCCGACCACACCACCGCCTAAAGCGAACAACACAGTTTTTCTATCCGCCTGATGGGCCAGCAAGGCGTCATAGATGAGCTGCAAGTGCTGCCAATTTTTGTAGGCCTCGCCGTCAGGCAACACCACCGAAAGTACCCGTGTGTAATGCGGCTCAATAGCGTTTGTAAGCAGTTGCAAATACAACGGTGCAACGGTTGTGTTGGTCACCACCATCGCGGTTGCCGCTTTTGGCAACCCTTGCCAAAACTTAGGTGTGGTGAACGCTTCACCAGAAATGTGTATGTCGTAGGCGCGCGCCCCCAAGTCGATGTGCACCAAGCCGTTGGCAGGCAATCTATTAGAAAATGGAGGCAGGCTGTGATCTGTGGTCATGGTTGTGTTGTCAAGGTAATGGCGAAACACCGCCACTTAATTGCGTTA
>CALBWZ010000370.1 GCA_937893415.1 uncultured Comamonadaceae bacterium
ACCAGGGGTTCGCGCTCTGAGTTGTCGTAGTTGGGTCCGAAGTCAACCGTGTCTTTGTCCAAGTCATCCAGCATTTCGTGGGCAATTTTTGCCAAACGAATTTCGGTGTATCGCATGGCAGCGGCGTTGTCACCATCAATGGAGCCGAAGTTACCTTGGCCGTCGACCAGCATATGGCGCAGCGAGAAGTCTTGGGCCATGCGCACAATGGTGTCGTAAACGGCGGTGTCTCCATGCGGGTGGTATTTGCCAATCACATCGCCCACGATACGAGCCGACTTCTTATAAGCGCGGTTCCAGTCGTTGTTCAATACATGCATGGCGTACAGCACGCGCCTATGGACAGGCTTTAGCCCATCGCGTGCATCAGGGAGGGCGCGACCTACAATGACGCTCATGGCGTAATCGAGGTAGCTGCGGCGCATCTCCTCTTCTAAGCTGATGTGCAATGTCTCTTTGGCGAACTGGGTCATGTGCTTATTACTAACTGGTATGAAAAAAAAGCCACAGGCTAACCAGTCATTTTAAGCGGGTTATGGCCCGCCTTTCTACATACCCTTAACGGGTAACTAAAGCATTATTTCAATTTGAAAATGTCTGACACCAATTATTAAGAACTCACGCAGCGCCGCATTTGCATGGTTTGAGTTATTTTGTAATTAATTCGTTGTATTTTAGCGACGAGATTCCAAAAAATTAAAACAATGTGGCATTTCTTCAGGACTAAGGCTGCCCTAGCTTGGCAGTTGTGGCTAAAATACTTACATCGTTTTAGTGGTTATCACACGAAGCGGGTATACCTGTCGCGCAAGCATTGCGCATAAAGAGAGAAAGAGAAAACCATGATCAAAATGAATAAAGTTGCAATCCTACTGGCAACAGCAGCATTGGCAACCGCAGCCAGCGCACAAGTTAACAACTGGGTGAGCGCTGACGGCACCGTTTGGAAAAACGGCACCAACGAATTTTGCTGGCGCAGTGCCAGCTGGACACCAGCTACTGCTGCTGTTGGCTGTGATGGCGCTATTGTTGCTGCCGTCGCTGCACCAGCACCAGCACCAGCACCAGCACCAGCACCAGCACCAGCACCAGCACCTGTTGCCAAGCCAGCACCAGCACCTGTTGCCGCTGTTGCACCAGCACCAGCACCAGCCAAGGTAACGTATGCTGCTGATGCCTTCTTTGCTTTCGACAAAGCAGTTATCCTACCTGCCGGCAAGGTCAAGTTGGATGACCTGATTGCCAAGGTAAAAGACATCAACTTGGAAGTTATTGTCGCTGTTGGTCACACCGATGCGTCAGGCCCTGCTAGCTACAACCAAGCGTTGTCCGTTAAGCGCGCTGGTGCAGTGAAGGCTTACTTGGTCTCCAAAGGCATTGATGCAAACCGCGTTTACTCTGAAGGCAAAGGCGAAACCAGCCCAGTTGCTGACAACAGCACACGCTCAGGTCGTTCTAAAAACCGCCGTGTTGAAGTTGAAGTTGTTGGCGCACGCTAATCCCTTTAACGGTTAACCGACTGAACAGAGCCATAGCGGCTCTTTAAACTGCTAACGAAAACCGCTCTGTAAGTACTGATAAGTAACTTGCAGAGCGGTTTTTTTATGGCCGCCTGATAATACGGCCTATGACCCCAGACCACTTTACACATCCCAATATGCCCAGCAGTTCAGCCCCACCTACCAACGCCGATCCTGCCGAACTAGCCAAATTTTCTGCACTGGCGCACCGCTGGTGGGACACTGAAAGTGAGTTTCGCCCGTTGCATCAAATCAACCCGTTGCGCCTCAACTGGATGCTTGAACAGGTCAGCATTGAAGGCAAGCGTGTGCTCGATGTGGGATGCGGCGGCGGCATACTCACCGACGCCATGGGCCGAGCTGGCGCCAACGTGCTGGGCATTGATCTATCCTCAAAAGCATTGAGCGTGGCCAAGCTGCATGCGCTTGAGGCACAAACCCCCAATGTGGACTACCGTGAGGTGAGCGCAGAAGACTTGGCGGTTGAGCAACCTGGTCAATTTGACGTGGTGACCTGCATGGAAATGCTAGAGCACGTGCCAATCCCAGCCTCGGTGGTGCAGGCCTGTGCCACGTTGGTCAAGCCCGGTGGTACGGTATTTTTCTCCACCATCAACCGCAACCCAAAAGCCTTTTTGTTTGCCATCGTAGGGGCAGAGTACATACTTCAACTGCTGCCAAAAGGCACACATGAGTACGCAAAATTCATCAAAGCCAGCGAATTAGCCAGCTACGCCAGAGCTGCAGGTCTAGACGTACAAACATCCAAGGGTTTGGAGTACAACCCACTAACCAAACACTACTGGCTGAGTGCCAATACCAGCGTGAACTACATGCTGGCAACTACAAAACCAGGCCAGTAAACATGTTTACAAACATAGACGTGGTGTTGTTTGACCTGGACGGCACACTCATCGACAGCGCGCCAGACCTAGGTGCAGCCGTTGACCGCATGCGCGTCAAGCGCGGCATGACGTCATTGCCGTTGGATAACTACCGCCCAATGGCTGGTGCTGGTGCGCGCGGCATGCTGCAAATAGGCTTTGACATGACACCGGCACATACCGACTTTGCGGCTATGCGCGAAGAGTTCTTCCAAGAGTATGAGCGCGACTTAACAGCCAATACCGTGGTTTTTGACGAAGTAGCCGACATGTTGAAAGCCATTGAGGCAGCAGGCATGAAATGGGGCGTGGTAACCAACAAGAGCGAACGTTTTACATTGCCAATAGCCCGGCAGATGCCACTGTTGGCCAATGCGGCAACGGTTATCAGCGGTGACACGACTGCTCACGCCAAACCCCACCCTGCACCGTTGTTAGAGGCTGCGAAGCGCGTAGGTGTTCACCCTCAGCGCTGTGTGTATGTGGGCGACGACGAGCGCGACATCGTTGCGGGCCTGGCAGCGGGTATGCACACGGTGGCTGCTGTGTACGGCTACTTAGGCGCTAACAGCGACATTGCATCGTGGGGCGCGCATGCCAGCATCAGCAAACCCTCGCACTTGCTTGGGTTGCTCAACATGTAGGTTGCAGACCAAGGCCAATTTGGCTTAAACTAGCCAACTTGGGGCTGCACTGGTTTCGACGTGGGTTCGGACGCGTGGTGGGGCGTGCCGAGGTTCAGTCACCTCGCTAAACAACTGAAAAAAAACTAACTGCAAACGACGAACGTTTCGCACTCGCAGCGTAAGCTGTGAGACTTGTAACAGCATGCTGACGGGCTGGGCAAGGGGGTAGCAATACCTCCCGGCTACAAGGGAATTCACGTTGGCTGGCACTCGGCTGGGTTACTTAGCAGGGTGTGAGATTCAAGGTAACTGGCGGCTTTGATAGCGTGTCGCTGCGCG
>CALBWZ010000371.1 GCA_937893415.1 uncultured Comamonadaceae bacterium
GGGCGTCACCTTTACCGCACCAACAGTTGATATTGACAAGCTGCGTGGCCACAAAGAAAAAGTAATTGGCAGACTCACTGGCGGATTGGCGGCGATGGCCAAAATGCGCAAAGTTGAAGTGGTACGTGGGCTAGGTCACTTCACTGGCACCCACAGCTTGGATGTGGCGCTGACAGATGGGCCTAAGCAAGCTGCTACAGGTGAGTCTAGAACTCTCACATTTAAAAGCGCCATTATTGCAGCAGGCTCTCAAGCTGTGCGTTTGCCTTTTCTGCCAGACGATCCCCGTGTGGTTGATTCCACCGGCGCGTTGGAGCTGGCTGGTGTTCCTAAGCGGATGTTGATTATTGGTGGTGGCATTATTGGCCTTGAAATGGGAACCGTGTACTCTTCTTTGGGTGCACGTCTTGATGTGGTCGAAATGATGGACGTTTTAATGCCAGGCGCTGATCGCGATTTGGTTAAGGTATGGCAAAAAATGAATGCGCCACGTTTTGACCACATTATGCTGAAGACCAAAACCGTTGGTGCCAAGGCAACAAAAGCTGGCATTGAGGTGACGTTTGAAGGCGAGGGTGCACCAGATCCACAAACCTACGACTTGGTGTTGCAAGCTGTTGGCCGCAGTCCTAACGGCAATAAGCTGGGTGCCAAGGCCGCTGGTGTTGATGTGACCGAGCGCGGTTTTATCAATGTGGATATCCAAATGAGAACCAACGTGGCTCATATTTTTGCGATTGGCGATATTGTTGGCCAACCTATGTTGGCGCACAAGGCCGTGCACGAAGGACATGTGGCTGCTGAGGTGATTGTTGGTGAGTTAACTGGTAATTCCGACTTGGCTAGCTCTGCTTTCAACGCACGTGTTATTCCAAGCGTAGCCTACACAGACCCTGAGGTGGCATGGGTTGGTTTGACTGAAGACCAGGCCAAAGCGGACGGAATCAAAGTGACCAAGGGCTTATTCCCATGGTCAGCATCTGGACGTGCCATTGCAAACGGCCGTGATGAAGGCTTCACCAAGTTGCTGTTCGATGATGTTTCACACAGAATTGTTGGCGGCGGCATGGTTGGCACACATGCAGGCGACATGATTGGTGAGGTGGCATTGGCTATTGAGATGGGCGCTGACGCCATTGATATAGGCAAGACCATACACCCGCACCCGACCCTAGGAGAAAGTATCGGTTTGGCGGCCGAAGCAGCGCATGGCAGTTGCACAGACTTGCCGCCAGCTAAAAAACGCTAGACCTTGATTAAGGTGTAAGCAACCCGCAAGGCGTGTAGTTTTGCGGGTTTTTTCGATTCAGCGGATGTGACTTTTATAGCGTTACAGACCATTAAGAACGGTATTCTTTTTTGGCTTTCTGAGCATAGGTTTCCAACGGTCTGTGCTAACTCATCAACGCTTTACGCATGATGTTAAGTGCGGCCAACAACAACACCCAGAGCGTGATTCTACGAAACACTGCCTGGTTTATTCGGTGCTGTAATCGCCTGCCAAGATTCAGACCTATGAACATTGGCAGCAGCAATGCGACCGAAAAGACGAGTGCTGCGGGCGTGATCAGACCTGAGTGCTGGTGTGCCACCCAGAAAACGAGCGCACCCAAGCCAAAGCTAATGCCTGCAATGCGGACTTGTTCTGTTTTTTCCGTACCAATTGCCAATAAATAAATGATAGTTGGCGGTCCCCAAGTGCCTGCAATTGCGCCAAAAAATCCGGCAACACATCCAGCCACAATGGCACCAACTGTTCGCTGATTAGGTGCGAGTTTGAGGTTTAAGCCCATCAGTTGGACCACACTGACCACAAAAATGACGCTTCCTAATAACAAGAAAAGGGATTGGAATGCCAAGCCTTCAATAAGCTGCGCGCTGATGTAAATCATGCTTAACGTAGTGACCAGCAACACGCGGAACTTCACTACGGCCTCCCATGCCGCCGTCGTGCCCTGCTGCAAGCCTTGCCACGCATTGGCCACAAATGTTGGAATGACCACGCTGGCAATGGCCAGTCGTGGGTCAATGAACGTTGACATGCCGGAGACCATGATGAGTGGCAATGCAAAGCCGGTGATGCCCTTGGTGAAGCCTGCAAAAACAGTCACTAAAGCTGCCCACAACAACAGGGCAATGGGTAAGTCTGGAAATGGGATCATGTATGTGCGGTCAAGAACAACGCATCGCACCACGGCGTTGCAACACCACAGATTTTAGGGGGTGATTGTGTCAACCAGTGGTTGCCGGGACTGAGCAAGGTCTACGCGGCGAGCACCTTCGAAGCGACGTTGCCAGTAACGCTTGGTCATATCCTCAATACGCACACTTGCGCCGGGCTTGGGTGCGTGTACAAACTTTCCCTCACCCACGTAAATACCAACATGGCTAAATGCCCGTTTGAGGGTGTTGAAAAATACCAAATCCCCAGGCCGTAATTCTTGGTCAGTAATGGGAGTGGCGGCAGCGGCTTGCTCAGCCGCACGACGCGGCAGCAACAGGCCAGACGCTTGCTGGTAAACCGCTTGAACCAAGCCACTGCAGTCCAAACCCTTATTGGTTTGACTCCCACCCCAGACATAAGGCACGCCTATAAGACCCATAGCGTTCAATGCCAATTGCGAGGACAGCACGTTGGTACGTTCACGCAAATAGTCTATTTGTTTGATCAAACCTTGCGACAACAAAAACTGGCCAATGCTGTCCGCCTCAGTTTCGGACCTAGGAGGCTCGGCCCAGCTTAAGCCAGCACAGACACACAAGCACACAGCCACAACTGCGTGTTGCCAGTGAAGTGGCTTTAAATACCTGTGATGGAACTGCGTTGACATGGCCGTAGCATAGCCTATTTCAGCATCTTTACTTAATTAAATCAGTCATCTGATAAATATTTGCAATGTTGTTTTTAACTGTGCTGGTGAGGCACACCACTGCGACGAGTTGAGGTGGGTGATCTGGCGGACAATAGGGCGGACAATAGGGCGTACAACGCCTCTGAGCGTTCATATTCATTTCACAAGGGTTACACGTGCTACTAGATGCTTCGCAATGTCAGTTGGTCTTAGTTGATTATCAAATGCGCTTAATGCCGGCCATACACGATCACCAACGCTTGCTTCACAAAGCCGCTTTGGTGGCGGGCGCCGCAACATGTCTGGATATCCCTGTTTGGGCCACCACTCAGTCGCGTGACAAATTGGGCGGCTTTGTGCCTGAACTCAGTGCTTTTTCTGCCAATACCTTAGACAAGTGGTCATTTGATGCTTGCCAAGATGGGTTGCTAGACCGTCTCATGCCTGCAGCCCCATCTCACGATGAGCCAAAGGGTGGCAATGCCCGCAGCATGCCCAAGCATTTGCTTAAAAACAAGTCTCAAGAAGCCCCTCCAGCTTTGCGCCAAACCATTGTGTTGGCCGGTGTCGAGGCCCACGTGTGCTTGTTGCAAACCGCATTGGGCCTCATGGAGCAAGACCTAGATGTGTGGGTGGTCAGCGATGCCAGCGGTTCTAGGCGAGAGCGAGACTGTGACGTGGCATTTGACCGTTTGGCGGGTAACGGTGTAGAGCTTGTCAGCGCTGAAATGGTGGTCTTTGAGTGGCTGGGCGCTGCTGACCATCCACATTTTGAGCAAGTGTTGGAATTGGTTAAGCGCCATACGGTTTAGAGACAAGCATGCGACGTTTGAAGCCGCCTTGTCAGAATGTCGAAAGCCTGATATTCATAATTGTGTATGTAAATAGTTGGTGTCAAGTGCGTTGGCCAGCTTAGACACAACGTAGGGAACAAAGACATGACGCAGCATTTTCAAGCGGTTTACCGCCAGTCCATGAATGAACCCAACGACTTTTGGCGCGAACAAGCGCAACTGGTCGATTGGTTTAAACCGTTTGATGAGGTATGCGATTACAGCCAGCCACCTTTTGCCAAGTGGTTTGTGGGCGGACAAATCAACTTGTGCCACAACGCAGTAGACCGCCATGCCGTGGTTAGAGGTAACGACAATGCCTTGATCTTTGTCTCCACCGAAACCAACACAGAAATAACTTACAGCTTTAAGCAACTGTTAGAGCAAGTGCAGGTGATGGCGGCGGTTCTTCAAGAGCAGGGCGTGCAAAAAGGTGACCGCGTACTGATTTACATGCCCATGATCCCTGAGGCAGCATTTGCCATGCTGGCTTGTGCACGGATTGGCGCCATTCACTCCGTGGTGTTTGGCGGTTTTGCCAGCGTGAGCTTGGCCAGCCGAATTGATGACTGCACCCCCAAGGTTGTTGTAAGCGCCGATGCCGGCTCTCGTGGCGGCAAAATTGTGCCGTACAAGCCCCTTCTTGATGAAGCACTCAAGCTGGCATCACACAAGCCTTCCGGCGTTGTGATGGTCAACCGAGGTTTGTCTGCCATGCCGTTGATGCCAGACCGGGATGTTGACTACGCCAGCGCCAGCGCCAAGCACGCGGGCGCAACAGTGGCTTGTGAGCCAATGGCTTCAACCGACCCCAGCTATATTTTGTACACCAGCGGCACCACTGGCAAGCCCAAAGGCGTGCAGCGCGACACTGCTGGCTATGCCGTGGCAATGGCCGCGAGCATGAAACATATTTATACAGGCGGGCCTGGTGAAACTTACTTCGCAACCAGCGACATAGGTTGGGTTGTGGGGCACTCGTACATTATTTACGGGCCATTGATTGCGGGCATGGCCACCATCATGTATGAAGGCCTGCCTATTCGCCCAGACGCAGGCATTTGGTGGGAATTGGTCGAAAAATACAAAGTGTCTGTCATGTTCAGCGCACCAACTGCGGTGCGTGTGCTCAAGAAGTACGACTCTTCATTCATTAAGAAGGCAGACCTGTCCAGCTTGAAAGCGTTGTTTTTGGCTGGCGAGCCGTTAGATGAACCGACTGCACAGTGGATTTTCAATGAGCTGGGAAAACCCATCATTGACAACTACTGGCAAACTGAAACTGGCTGGCCAATTTTGGGTTTGGCCAATGGCATTGAGCCTGCCATCAGCAAGTTTGGCAGCCCTGGCGTGCCCATGTATGGCTACAACGTTCAAATCATCGATGAAAACTCAGGTCAGAACCTCACTCAGCCAAACGCAAAAGGTGTAGTCGCCATTGAAGGCCCACTACCGCCTGGCTGTATGCAAACCATTTGGGGGGATGATGAGCGTTTTGTACAAACTTACTGGAGCAGTTTTCCTGGTCGCTTGGTGTACAACACCTTTGACTGGGGCACGCGTGACGCAGATGGTTACTTTTTTATATTAGGGCGTACCGACGATGTCATCAACGTCGCAGGGCATAGACTTGGCACTCGAGAAATTGAAGAAAGTATTGCCACCCATAGCGCCATTGTTGAGGTCGCTGTAGTTGGGGTTGCCGACAAACTTAAAGGGCAGGTTGCGATGGCCTTTGCAGTGCTGAAAGATGCCAGTTTGTACGATTCGCCGCAAGCGCAGCTCAAGCTCGAAGGCGAGTTGATGCAGTTAGTAGACAGCCAAATTGGGGCTGTGGCGCGGCCTTCGCGTATCAGGTTCGTATCTCTGCTTCCGAAAACGCGTAGTGGGAAGCTGCTAAGACGCGCCATTCAAGCGGTTTGCGAGCATCGGGATGCGGGCGATTT
>CALBWZ010000372.1 GCA_937893415.1 uncultured Comamonadaceae bacterium
GGGCTGGACATTGACAAGATGCCGGGCGACTTCTTTGCGCAAATGCTGGTGCTCGCTAACAACTGGCACAGCTTCAACCCATATGCATTTGGCTTGGCCACGGTGTGCACAACAGGCTTGCTGCTGTGGCCAACATGGTGGGCCACTTGGGGCACACGGCTGACACAGTTGCAACCTATCAAACACATACCTGGTGCATCGCGCAGCTTGTACATCAGTTCTCGCCTGCCTGGCCCCATCGTGGCTTTGGTCAGCCTGACTGTGTTGGCCTATGTCTTTAGGCTGCCAGTTGAAACCATTGGACAGCGCTTTGGCAGCATATCGGCGCAGCTGCCAGCGTTTGAGCTGCCAGCGTTTTCTTGGAGCAGCGTCAAGCAGTTGGTGCTCCCCACCATCACCATCGCCTTGTTGGGCGCAGTGGAGTCTTTGCTCTGCGCGCGAGTGGCAGACCAACTGATAGAGTTGCCCAAACACGACCCCAATCAAGAGCTCATGGCGCAGGGATTGGCCAACTTCACCGTGCCATTTTTTGGGGGCATGCCTGTCACAGGCACGATTGCCAGAACCGTTACCAATATACGAGCAGGCGCGGTCTCACCGGTCTCAGGCATAGTTCATTCGCTGACGCTGTGCGCCATTGTGTTGGTCGCCGCGCCGCTGGCGCAGCACATACCGCTGGCAGTGCTGGCCGGTATTTTGTTGTACGTGGCGTGGAACATGGGTGAGTGGCGTGAGTTTGCGCGGCTCAAGCACTACAGCGCACATTACAGACTGATGCTGCTGTCCACGTTCTTTGTGACCATTGTGTTTGACCTCACGCTGGCGGTGCAGCTTGGTTTGGCCTTGGCGTTTGTGCTGTTTATCAAGCGGCAAAGCGACATCTTTCAAGTGCGTATAACGCCCGCTTCTGACAAGCGACTTGATGTGCATGTGTACGGGAGTTTGTTTTTTGGCGCAGTGGGCAAGCTAGACGCGTTGGGCGACTGGGCTAGGCAGTGCCCGCCTGGAAGCGAGGTACACATCAACACGCAACGCATGATTGCGCTAGACACCACAGGCCTAGACAACCTCAAAGGTATTGCCAACACACTGCATAAAAAATCGGCTACATTGCACCTGCATTTGCTGCAAGCACAGCCCTTGTCGTTGCTGCAACGCAGTGGCTTTTTAAAGCTGTTGGGGAGCTTCGACGCAGAACCTTAACGCATCAATACGCAGGTTGATGTGTGCGTTATTGGTTGCGCATATGGTCTGCCGTTTGAAAGAACGACTGTTCCAAGCGCTCGCGAAGCACTTGCGGCACATCGGTATCCACCATGGCCTGTGTCATACAAGCCACCCATTGGTCGCGCTCTTGTATGCCAATGGAAAATGGCAAATGGCGTGCACGCAACATGGGATGGCCAAACTTCTCAGCGTAGTAATTGGGCCCACCCAACCAGCCACACAAAAAGTAAAACAAACGCTCACGCGCGTTGTCTAGGCTGTCACCGTGTGATGAGCGCAAGGCCGTGTAGCCAGACTCCACATCCATGAGGTCATAAAACCGATTGACCATGTCTTTCACTTTGGTCTCACCGCCCATCCACTCAAACGGCGTGACGGGTTGACTTTGGACATTCTTAGGGGGCTGCTCTTGTATGTTCATAGTGCTGTATTGTGCTTGGGCTTGACAACAGGCAACGATCAAGAATTAAAAAATAACACAATGGATTACTCCAAGCGCTGACGCAAGGTTTGCCACGCCGGGGTGTTGAGCACTTCACGCAAACCCCACCAACCCGCCAACAATGCCAAGCCAGCACCGCACAGGGCGCCCACCAAAGGCACCCACAACGGTGGGTACCAATTGAACTCAAACACCTGCTTGGCCAATACCCAGCCCAACACCATGGCCGCGCTACTGGCCATGGCACCCGCCAACAAGCCCACACCGGCCAACTCGGCACGCTGCACTTGGCGCAGCAATGCAGCGCGTGCACCCACCGCCCTAAGAATGGCGTACTCGCGGGCACGCTCTCCTCGGGTGTGGGTGATGGCCGCAAACAGCACCACCAAGCCTGCCACCACGCTGAAGCCAAACAAAAACTCAATGGCGCGAATAACTTGGTCCAAAATGCGCTGCACCTGTGCCAATGTGGTGGCCGTGTTGATGTTGGTCACGTTGGGAAAGTTGCGCACCAATTGGTTGTCAAACGAGCGCACTATGCCATCAGGCCCGACCGCGCTGGTCTCAGGCGCTCTGAATGCGCTGATGTAGGTGATGGGCATATCGGGCATCTCAGCCACAGGGAACAGGGCGAAGAAATTCACCCGCATACTGGCCCAGTCCACGCGGCGCAAGTCGCTAATACGGGCACTCACCACGTCGCCAGCCACATCGAAACCCATGGTGTCACCCACCTTCAGGCCTAGGTCATTGGCCAAGCCTTCTTCCACACTGATGGTGCCGGCCTCGCCGGCTGTCCAGTCACCGTCAACAATGACGTTTTTCAAGGGCAATTCCGCACTGTGCGACAAATTGAACTCGCGCTGCACCAAACGCTGCGCGCGTGGGTCTTCGTAAGCATCGCTGCGCACGGCCTCACCGTTGATGTTCACCAAACGCCCCCTGAACATGGGGTACCAGTCGTAATCCGTCACACCAGCTTGGCGCAATTGATCTTGAAAGGCTTGCGCTTGGTCAGGCTGAATATTGATAACAAACCGCGTGGGCGCATCTGCTGGCGTGGCGTCGCGCCAGCTGGCTATCAGGTCTGTACGCAACAAGACCAACAGTGCCAGCGCCAACAAGCCCACGGCCAACGAGCTCACCTGCACCACGGCCAAACCAGGACGTGCCACCAACTGGCGCGTCGCCAAAATAAGCCACCTTGGTGCGGTGTCTTCACGCACGCTGAACCGCAGCGCTCTGAGCGCCAGCCAACTCACCCCAGCAAACAACACAATAGAAATGGCAAAGCCACCCACCGCAGCGGCGCCCATCACAAGGTCACGGCTCACCACCAACAGCAAGGCACAAAAGCCCAACAAACCTGCAGCCCACACCCACACCGAGGCAGGGCGCAAATCGCCAGTCTCGCGGCGCATCACACGCAGAGGCGGCACTTTTGAAAGCTGCAATATGGGCGCCACACCAAAGGCTGTCATCAAACTCAAACCCACGCCAAGACCGGTCACCACTGGCCACAACGAGGGGGCGGGCAGCTCCGTTTTAACCAGCTCAGCCAGCAACCAAACAAACACCCAGTGCACGCCCCAACCCAAGGCCACACCAAGCAACGCGGCCAACAGCCCCACTGCGTAAAACTCCACCATGAAGCTGCGTGCAATGGTGCGCTGCGACAAACCCAACACGCGCAACATGGCGCAGGTGTCCAGCTGGCTGGCCGCAAAGCCGCGCGCCCCAATGGCCACAGCCACGGCGCACAGCAAGGCCGTCAGCATAGCCACCAAATTCAAAAACTTTTCTGCCCGCGCCAAGGTTTGGGTGGTCTCTGGGCGACCCTCTTCCAAGCTGTCTAGCCGCAAACCTCTGGCAGCCATATCGGCGGGTGCTTCGCCATTACTCGATTTGTCAATCAAGGCTTGCACGCTGCCCGTAAATTGGCGCACCGCGTCAGCTTCACCTGCTACAGAAAAACTATAGTTCACGCGGCTTGCTGGCTGCACCAAGCCGGTGGATTCAATGTCTTGCGCATTGATCATCAAGCGCGGTGAAAAACTCATAAAGCCGCCGCCCCTGTCTGACTCCAGCGTGATGACTTGCGCCATTTTCAGCTCAGTGGTGCCCAACAAGATGGAGTCGCCGACTTTGATATTTAAAGACTCCAGCAGCGAAGCATCCGCCCACGCTTGGCCAACAGGTGGACCGCCTGAAACAGCCCTGTCTGTGGTTAACAATGCTTCAGTTGTGCCGTCGGCCACGCGCAAATTGCCGCGCAGTGGGTAGCGTTGGTCGGTGGTTTTGAGTGACACCAGCCTGGCCTCACCGCCAAAAGCATCCGGCGCACGCGCCATGGTGGGAAACCGGATAGACATGCTGGTGGTTAGGCCATTGGCCTGAGCCAAGTCCAATATGGCTTGTGGCGGCTTTTCATCGCTGCGCACCACCGCATCGCCGCCCAACAAGGCACCCGCATCACGCGCCAAGCCACCTTGCAAACGGTCGGCAAAAAACCCCACCGCTGTCAACGCAGCCACGGCCAAAGCCACCGCCACCACCATCAATCGCCACCGTCCCGCGCGCCAATTGCGCGAGCCGTTGTGCCACGCCATGGTCCATATAGACACGGGCGATGTTGTGGGCGAATGTTCTGGCTTTATAGCTGTCATACCTATGAGCGTATCTCATATGGCATGCCCTCAGATTGTCTGTGGGTGCACGTTTGGCACAACGGTATCTCAATTAAGACTGTGGACTCAGGTGTGGTGCTTGCTTGCCCTGTTGCTTCGCCATAGACTTAGCGGCCTAAAATGCGTGTAGACCTCCTTTTTTATTGCCCCACCACGGTGTTTATGAAACCAAGCTTCAAGCTCACACTGCCAGACACTGTTGAACGTGTGGAATGCGTGCTGGCTGACTTCACGTCGATTGCCAGAGGTAAAACTGTGGGCGTCGCGGATTTCCTGTCTATGCAGGGCTGCCGCATGTCTAGTGCGGTGCTGGGCGTGACGCTCACCACGGGGGTACCCAGCGATGTGATGGGCCCTATAGTGCCCACCAGCTTCACAGACTTGCACATGGTGGCCGACATGAGCACGTGTACGCTGCGCCCGGGCCGCCCGCAAGAGGCCACGGTTATTTGCGACAGCATGGGCGACCTGCATACGGCAGCCAACGGTGAGCACATTGGGGCAACTGACCTGTCACCCCGCAGCGCTTTAAAAAAGGTGCTGACCAGGCTTGATGCCATGGGGCTGCAAGCCACGGTAGCGCCTGAGTTGGAGTTTTTTTTACTCAGCCGCAATACAGGTGACAACAGCTTCCACAGCGCAACCACCCATCCAGTCGTAGCCGCTAGCCCTTGGCCTGGCGCGCCTGTTGGCGAGGTCTTTACCGAGTGCAACAGCGTGGAGCGCTGCGCTGGGTTTGATGCGTTTTTTGACGATTTGTACGCTGGTTGCAAAACGCTTGGCATACCCGCCACAGGCCATGCACTCGAGGCGTCGTTTAGCCAGTTTGAAGTGAATTTTGCACCCGGCCCTGTGTTGGCACAGGCCGATGCGGTGTTCCGCTTTAAGCGCTTGGTGCGCGAGGTGGCCGCCAAGCACGGCTTTATAGGTAGCTTTGCGCCTAAACCCATTGACGACGATCCCGGCTGCGGTATGCATTGGCACATCAGCTTGGAACACACCGATGGCCGGGCTTGGCCGCATGTGTTTGCGAATGTGCAAGGCGACAACGCACCTGAGCTGCAACACTTCATAGCTGGAATGCAACGGCAGACGCACAGTGCCATGGCTATTTTTGCGCCTTACGACATGTCGTATGAGCGCATCAACCACAGCGACGCCAACCCCACGCATGCCACTGTGGGCGAAGAAGACCGTGGCGTGGCCTTGCGCGTGCCACTGAGCAGCGCGGCGGCTAGGCGCGTAGAAAACCGCTTACCCGGTGGCGACAGCAGCCCCTACCTCACACTGGCGGCTATGTTGGGCTCTGGCATGGACGGCCTAGAAGAAGGCCGACAACACAACCTGCACGCCATACCCAACGACCAAACAGAAGCGCTGCGCCTGCCCAGCAACTTGCCGCAAGCGCTGGATGCGTTGCGTGCCAGCGCCGACATGCGCCGCCACTTGGGATCGCACTTGGTAGATGCGTATGTGGGCATCAAGCGCCACGAACATGCGGAGCGCGCCGCTCTGGCCAACCCGCGCCTAGAGTGGGACTTTAGGCACTTGTTGCATTTGGCTTAAAGCAAGCCTGAATAAGGCTTTAAAAGTTTTATTTGGTGCCAAAGATACGGTCGCCCGCATCGCCCAATCCCGGCAAAATATAGCCGTGCTCATTCAAGCAGCGGTCAATTGCGGGCGTGAACACTGGTACATCGGGGTGCTGGTCGTGAAAGGTTTTGAGGCCCTCTGGGCAACACACCAAACACACAAACACAATAGAGCGTGGCTTGCATTGCTTGATACGCGCCACCGCAGCGGCCGCGGAGTTGCCAGTGGCCAACATGGGATCCAGCACAATCACATCGCGCTCGGCCATGTCGTGCGGCATTTTGAAGTAGTACTCTACTGGCTCTAGCGTGGCAGGGTTGCGGTACAAACCCACGTGACCCACGCGCGCACCTGGTATGACGCTCAACATCCCGTCCAAAAAACCATTACCGGCTCGTAAAATAGACGCCAGCACAATCTTTTTGCCATCTATGACTTGCGCTTGCATGGTTTCCAGCGGCGTTTCAATTTCGATGGTGTGCGTGGGCATATCTCGCGTCACCTCGTAGGCCAGCAAGGCACTCAGCTCTTGCACCAACTCCCTGAAACTCTTGGTCGACGTGTCCTTACGGCGCATCAAGGTGAGTTTGTGCTGAACCAGCGGGTGGGTGATGACGTGTACTGTGCGCCTCATACGCTTAACTTTCCAAAAACAAATAGTGAGGCTTAGTTTAAGTGGCGCTAGACACTTTGATACTTGGAAACTTGCCGCTGTAATCACGCGACTTGAGCGCCACTTGCGCCGCCACTCTCAACGCAACACCACGGTATAGGTGAGACATTTCGCTGTTGGGGTCTAAGGCCACTGTGGGGGTACCAGAGTCAGCTTGCTCTCGGATGCCACGGTTCAGTGGCAGCGCGCCCAAGTAGTTCAAACCCATGTCTGCAGCCATCACTTGCCCACCATCTTCGCCAAATATGTGCTCCATATGGCCGCAGTTGGGGCAGCAGTAAACCGCCATGTTTTCTACTAAGCCCAAAATAGGCACGCTGACCTTCTCGAACATGCGAACGCCTTTGCGCGCATCAATCAGGGCAATGTCTTGCGGCGTGGTGACCACCACAGCGCCGGTTAACGGCGCGCGCTGGCTCAGCGACAGCTGAATGTCGCCAGTGCCGGGTGGCATGTCGATGATCAAATAATCCAAGTCATCCCATTTGGTTTGGCGCAGCAGTTGGTCCAGCGCTTGGGTGGCCATGGGGCCACGCAAAATGACGGCGTCGTCTGGGCGTACCAAAAAACCTATTGAAATCACTTGCAAGCCGTGGTTTTCCATGGGCTTCATAAATTTGCCGTCCACCACCTCTGGTTTTCCTTTTAACCCCATCATGGTGGGCACACTGGGGCCGTAAATATCGGCGTCCAACACGCCTACACGCGCACCTTCGGCGCTCAGCGCCAAGGCCATGTTCACCGCGGTGGTGGACTTGCCCACGCCGCCCTTGCCAGACGCCACAGCAATGATGTTTTTTACACCTTCAATGCGTTGCGTGCCACCCTGAACACTGTGTGTGGCAATGTCGGTTTTGATGGTGGTATGCACCTCAAGGCCAGCAGCGTCGGTGGCCAATGCCGCCTTGATGCGTTCACGCCACAGATCGTGGGTACTGGCTGCGGGGTAGCTCAATACCAAGTCAAGCAGCAGGGTAGCGCCGTCCACTCTAAGATTTTTAATGGCCTTGGACTGGCCCAACGTTTGGCCGGTGTAGTCGTCAATGAGCGCGTTTAAGGCCGCGGTGGCCGCATCTGTAGAGAAAGTCATAGGGTGATTATAGGCCTTGCTGCGAGACGCAGTTTGAGGCAGGGGCATCGCCCAGCCGCTTCCCTTCTAAAATAGACTGTTAGCTGTTGATTCAGCCCTCTGCCCACTCATGCCACGAAAACCTATTTATGTCTAAGCGCCGATTGTTTGTGACCACCGCCCTGCCCTATGCCAATGGCAATTTCCATATTGGGCACATCATGGAATACATACAGGCTGATATTTGGGTGCGGTTTCAGCGCATGCAGGGCAACGAGGTGCATTTTGTATGCGCCGACGACGCCCACGGCGCGCCCATCATGATCGCTGCTGAGAAAGCGGGTAAAACGCCGCAGCAGTTTGTGGCCGACATTGCCTCTGGGCGCAAGCCTTACTTAGACGGCTTTCATATTGCGTTCGACAACTGGCACAACACCGACGCCCCAGAAAACCACGGCTTGGCGCAAGACATCTACCGAGACTTGCGCGACGCTGGCTTTATAGCCACCAAGACCATTGAGCAGTTCTTCGACCCCGAAAAGAACATGTTTTTGCCCGACCGCTTCATCAAGGGCGAGTGCCCTAAGTGCGGTGCCAAAGACCAGTACGGCGACAGCTGTGAGGTCTGCGGCTCTGTGTACGCGCCCACCGAGGTTAAAAACCCGTACTCAGCCTTGTCGGGTGCCACGCCGGTCATGAAGTCGTCTGAGCATTACTTCTTCAAACTGTCTGACCCACGCGCGATTGCATTTTTAGAACAATGGACCGCTGACGCCGGCCGCTTGCAACCAGAGGTGCTGAACAAAATCAAAGAATGGTTTGCCATTGACGAAGACGGCAACGGTGGCCTCAGCGACTGGGACATCAGCCGCGATGCGCCTTACTTTGGCATTGAAATTCCAGATGCACCTGGCAAGTATTTCTATGTATGGCTTGACGCACCCATAGGCTACTTGGCCTCACTCAAGAATCACTTCAGCAAAACTGGCGGCGACTTTGACGCTTTTATGGCCGACCCAGCCACCGAGCAATACCACTTTATTGGCAAAGACATCACGTATTTCCACACGCTGTTTTGGCCAGCCATGTTGCACTTCAGCGGACGCAAAACACCCAACGCGGTGTTTGTCCACGGCTTCCTCACCGTCAGCGGTGAAAAAATGAGCAAGAGCCGAGGCACAGGCCTTGACCCCTTGAAATACTTGAACCTGGGCATGAACCCACAATGGCTGCGCTACTACATCGCCGCCAAGCTCAATGGGCGCAACGAAG
>CALBWZ010000373.1 GCA_937893415.1 uncultured Comamonadaceae bacterium
ACGCATTGCGTCGGGCGAGGGACTTGCTGAGAATTTAACGCCAGCGCAATGGTCAGCACTCAGATACTTTGCGCTGGCCAACCGCTTCTCGCGAACGCCGTCCGCTTTCGCCGCATTCCATGCAACGACTCGTGGCACTGCATCGCAGACTATCAAGAGCCTCGAAGCCCAAGGCTATCTGGCACGCATGCGCTCAGAGGATGACAAGCGCAGTGTGCAGCTTGTACTGACCGACAAAGGGCTGGGTATTCTCACGGACGACCCGTTTGAATCTCTGGTTCGCGCCGCAGAGTCTTTACCCCCCTCTGTCCAAGGCCACTTCACACAGGCCTTGCAACGCATGCTTGCGCAGGTGTCGAGAGACAGAGGTAAGTCGCCCTTCGGTACCTGCTTGTCGTGCCAGCAACTAGAAAGTGGCAGCTGCACCCCTGAGGAACAGGTGTCATATGCCTGTGGGTTCACCAAAGAGCCGTTGCACGCTAACGAACTTAACGGGGTTTGTATCAACTTCACGCCGGGAAAACCGGCGGTATTACAGACGACTGTCGCCGCTGCCGCGCCACGTTAGCCCCTTGTCTGTGTGAGCTGTCGCCGCTGGGCGTGAGAACGGCAAGTAACCGCCTGACCAAGAAGGCACGTGGTGCGCGTGTCTCAAAACGCCACATACCAAGGACACCAATGGGGGGGTGTGGTGTTGAGAACGTTGGGTGCTGCACAGCCAACCACTTGTCAGACACGCGCTTGCAACTGCCAATGAGACACCCCCAGAGAGCGGGGAACGGTCAACACCTGCACGGCTGCATGCAACACCACCACAAGCACCCGTCTACAGGCCGCACCTATACACACGCGATGGCGACACCAGATGCGAAGAGCCGCAACCAGCCCACATGTTCAGGGATGGTGCTTGGTGTCACATCGCATCACATAAATACAAGTTGGTTACGCTGGCGGTGCAACCACTCGACATAGCTGTAGGCACGCCATGGCATGCACGACAACATCTGCTAAATCACACCGGCCTTGTGCAAGGCCTCGAAGCGCCCAGCTGGCAAACCCAGCCAGCGCAGATAGACCTCTTTGTTGTGCTCACCAACCGATGGTACGGCGCCAACCACGCGGGTTGGGGTGTCGGACAATTTGATGGGCGAGCCAAAAACCTGTACGGCGCTTGATCCCATTTCTACAGACACAAACATGTCACGCGCCTTGAGGTGTGGGTCGTTCACCACCTCGCCGATGTCCTTAATGGGCGTGAGCGCGATGCTGTCACCGGCCATCGATTCTAACTCTGCTTTGGTCCGATTGGCAAACCAACCATTGATGATGGGTTTAAGCCGCCGCTCGTACGTGGCATCGTCAAAGCGTTTGACCATGGTGTCTATCTCAGGGTCATTGATAAGCTCTGGCTGGCCAAAGATAGTGCAAGAATCCCGCCACAGCTTGTCAGAGTAGGATCCAAAGAATACATAGCCATCTTTACAGGCGTATTGGCCATATGGCCTTGCGAACGGATGCTCACTACCAAGTGGTTTGGCGACTATCCCATCTACGGTGAAATTGACGATGGCATTTTCTGTCATGGTGACCGCCGAGTCCTGCTGCGAAATATCGACCAATTGCCCCAAGCCGCTGCGCTCAGTTTCACGCAACGCGGCAAGTATGCCAATGGCGCCATAAAAGGACGCGGCCAAGTCGCCAATAATGCTGCCCATGCGAACTGGTGGCAAATCTACATTGCCGTTCATGGACCACAACCCACCAGCCGCTTGAGCCGTGCTGTCATAGGATGGGCGTTTCGAATTCGGACCTGTTTGACCGAAACCACTGATGCCACAGTAAATAAGGCGCGGGTTGACTGCCTTGAGCACCGGGTAGTCTAGGCCCAACTTGGCCATGGTGCCTGGGCGAAAATTTTCAATAACGATGTCGGCTTTAGACACCATTTCAATAAAAAGAGCCTTGCCATCGGGATGCTTGAGATCCAAGCTCGCACCCAACTTGTTGCGGTTGTACTGCGCAAAGTAACCACTGCCCGCTGTGCCACCGTCCCCATCAGATACCAGCGGTGGAAAGCTGCGAACAAAGTCTGAATCGTTGGGGTGTTCTATCTTAATAACGGTGGCGCCAAGGTCAGCCAGCATCATGGCGCAGTAGGGTCCCGCCACAACGCGTGTGACATCTATGACCGTGATACCCGCCAGTGGAAGCGTTCTACCACCAGTTGGCTTGTCGTCATGGTTCATTGCATCTCCTGTGTCCATTGTTTATTACCAGCCACCAGTGGCTAACCAGTCGTCTAACATCTCAAGCCGGTCACAACCCCAAAAGGGCTCACCGTCGGCAATCATGAATGGCGAGCCAAATACCCCACGGTCTATAGAAGCACTCACGTGTTCGCGCAGGTCAGTCCTAGCCTCATCACTGTCTGAGCCAGTTTGAAGTGCCAGCGGGTCAATACCGAGTGCTGGGGCAAGGGCTGCAATCTGAGCCGAATCTGCCAAGTCGTTGCCTTGCAGCCAATAGCTGTCGAAAACCGCCTTGGCAAATGCCTGCTGTTGACCAGGGTGATGGCGTTGCACCCAGTAAAACGCCCTCGCGCTCGGGCGTGGATCCATCATGGGATCGCTGACTTTGCGCTTCAGCTTCAAACCGTGGCGGCGCATATAGCGCGGCGCATCGCGCAGCACATAATCACCTTTCAGAGGGGTATCGAGCAACGGCTTTAAACCCATGACCTTCATGACTGACACCCCAAGCAACATGCAGTGCCACTCAACACGTCGGCCGTGGCGAGCCGCAATACCGTCGATTCGAAGGCTGGCAAAGTAGCCAAAAGCTGACAAAAAGTCAAAGTAAAAATCAATCGGTGGCAGCTCAGATGTGACGTCGCTGTGCCCACCTGCAGCAGCTGCTGAATCGCTTGTAGATTGATTGCTCATGTCAATGTATCGCTGCGTACATGATTTTTTCCTCGGTCGCATCAAGCGCAGAGTACTCTTCGACCACCTTGCCCATGC
>CALBWZ010000374.1 GCA_937893415.1 uncultured Comamonadaceae bacterium
AGACCACTGGGTTGCCGGCCAAGACAAACAAGTCCCAACTGAAGGTATTGCTGGCATGGTCATCACCTGCTGGCATCCAGCGCAGAATTTGGCCATAGCTGTTTTTGGCACGTGGGTTGGGCCCACCAACGGGCTGGCCGTCATTGCCACGCTTGGAGTTGTTGGTCAGGGTCACATACACCTGCTTGCCGCTGGGATGCGCTGCGACCCACTCAGGCCTGTCCATGGTGGTGGCGCCCACAATGGTCGCAGCCAAGCGGGCGTGCACCAACACGTCAGCTTGGGTCTTAAAGCCTTTGTCAGCAGTCAGGCCATGTTTGCCTGCGCTCAACTCGAGCCATTCACCCGTGCCGTCTAGGGCACCTTGTTGTGCATCGAAGCGCGCCACGTACAAGGTGCCGTCGTCCAACAAGCTGCTGTTGGCGCTTGGGTTGCTGGCATCAAAGCGTGCGTCAGAGACAAACTTGTACAAGTGCTCACCACGCTCGTCATCGCCCATGTAGGCGACCACACGACCGTCTTTGTTCACCACGATTTCAACGTTTTCGTGCTTAAAACGCCCCAGCGCCGTGCGCTTAATGGGCGTGCTCGATGGGTCCATGGGGTCAATTTCAACCACCCAACCAAAGCGGTTGGGTTCTGTCGGGTTGTGGCTGAGGTCAAAACGCGTATCAAACTTGTGCCAGTCGTAACCGGCGCCTTTGCCGCTGATACCGTAGCGCTTAAACGTGTCGTCTGCAGGCATCTCAGCGGTGGCGCCAAAGTAGCCGTTGAAGTTTTCTTCGCATGTCAGGTAAGTGCCCCAAGGTGTTCGGCCATTGGCGCAGTTGTTGAACGTGCCCAACACCGTCGTGCCGGTTGGGTCTGCCTTGGTTTTCACCCACTCACTGCCGGCGACTGGACCCGACAAACGCATGGTGGTGTTGGCTGTGATGCGGCGGTTTTTAGGTGCGCCCGTTTGCAGCTGCCATTGGCCACCGCGTTGCTTGACCTCAAATACCGTCACGCCGTGCGCGGCTTGCGCTTTGCGCGCATCTTCAAGTGAAGCGCACTTACCAGAGGTGAACAAATACTCGTAGTTGGTGTACTCGTTGTTGACGGCCATCACACCGTGGTCTTTGCCCATGGCAAAGAAGCTCATGCCGTCGTTGTTGTCGCCCATGGCCAAGGCTTGGCTGGCTGCGCTGCCCCGAGTGGTGTCGTCAAACGCTTGGCCACCTTTGAGCACGGGGTCGCCCCACGAGCTCACCACATCCCACTTGTAGCCCGCAGGCAACGTTATGGTGTCTGCAGAGTTGGCCGCCACAGGCGCAAAGCCCATGCGCGGTGACACCACTGCGTTGCTGGCGTTGAGCGCCACACCCGCTGGATTCTGTTTGCTGGCAGCACTGGCCGCAAACGGCAGGCCTCCTAGAAAACCAGTGACGCCCAAGGCTGTGGCGCTCACACCTAGGAATCGGCGACGCTGCAAGCCGTGTGCGACCAACTTTGAAAAGTCGTCTTCTTCTGTCCGTGGGTGGTTGGCCTGCTCGGCCACATCAAAGCGATTCATGGTCTATTCCCCTTGTGCGAATTAAGAAACAAAAAATGTTGCAATCCGCACTGTAGGCATGTTGCGTGTCAGTTTGATGACACGCCGACCGAGGGGCCTCACCCATGGAGAGCGATCAGTTTTGCTTCCAAGGCAAGCCGCGCGCGCGCCAACCGCCGCGTGTGCCTCTGTGCGCAAACGTATCTGGATCGCCTTCGAAACCTTCCAAAATATTGAATGCCTGCAGACCCAACTCAGTAGCACGTTTGGCCGCAGCGATAGAGCGTACCCCACTGCGACACAGCAACAACAACTTCAGACCATCAACGGCCATGCCTTTGATAGATTCGTCAAAACCCGTATTCATGGCCATACCCGGCCACTGCTTCCAAGCCAGCGGCACCGCGCCTGGCACAAAGCCCACCCATTCGCGCTCTGCATCGGTACGCACATCCACAATAACGGCCTCGCCGTTTTGCACCCATTGCCACGCCAACGCACAGCCCACATCACCGGCGTAACCCGCAGCCGCTAATGGCACCTCGAGTTGCTGATGCGCGCCCGCATCGTGGCGCATACCAGACGTTAGATTGGCGGGTACGGCTTGGTCAATCAACTTGGGGCGCGGCAGATTCAACCCATCCATAATGGCCACAAACTCAGCCATGGTTTTATTGGCAAAGCGTTGGTTGTTGGCCTTCTCAAAACCCACCGTGGTGTGCGTGCGTCCGTGGTAATCGTGGCCTGGCCATACAGTGGTGGTATCGGGCAACGTGAACAACTGCTGTGTCACGCTGCGGTACAAATCTTGGGCACTGCCTGATTGGAAGTCAGTGCGCCCGCAGCCATTGATGAGCAAGGTGTCGCCTGTGAACACATGGTCACGCCACACAAAACACATGCTGCCATTGGTATGCCCAGGCGTGTGCAAAGCTGTGATGGCCTCGGCACCAAAATCAAATGTATCGCCGTGTTCCATTTGAATATTGGCAGTGGTGATGCCGCAGCCTGCAGGAGCGGCTGTTTTTGCACCCGTGTGTTCTACCAACTGGTGGGCACTGGTGATGTGGTCAGCGTGTGCGTGGGTCTCAATTGCGTAGCGCAACTGCAAGCCGTGTTCCGCCAGCACAGACAAGTCACGGTCTATCAGTCCTTCGACTGGGTCAATGATGACGGCGTCTTTACTGGCCTCGTCAAACACAATGTAGGTGTAGGTACTGGAGACGGTATCAAATAGTTGAATGGGTGTGTTCATACGTGCCTTCATTAAAAAAATAGCAGTTATGCAAATTTGGCCAACATAGCCGCTACGTCATCAGCCTGCATCTCGCCCTTGGCAATGACACAGCCCACAAGTGTGAAGAAAGCCTTGTCTAGGGCCTTGCGAGATGCCGCCATTTGTTGGGCAATTTTTTTACAATCTTCCTCGACCTCAATCAATCGCTGTATGCCGCGCAACTGGCCTTCTACGCGCTTTAAACGCAAGATCAATGCTCTTTTACGCTCTGCATCGGTCACATGGGTCATGGCTGGTCCTAGGCTAGGTAGCTAAAAATAGCACTTGCTGGATAATTCTGGGACATTACATACTCCCATTAGTATACAAAAAAACGTCTTATTATTGTTTTTTCAACCCCTACTTGCAGGCGGCGACTGGCGGCATTGTGATTGGGCTGGCCAGCTGGCTGGTCTTGATCGCCTTTGGTCGCGTGGCCGGTATTTCCGGCATCACCGCTGGCGCTGCCAGCCCATTGGCACAAGCACGTCAACAACCGCATGTGTTGTTCGATTGGCGTGTTGGCTTTTAAATTGGACTGATTGCCGGTGGCGCTTGGATAGCCAACCTGCTAGGCGTCACCAGCGGTTGACCTGCCAGAAGTCCGCTGCTCATGATCGGCGCAGGCCTGCTTGCTTGCTTGCTGGCTAAGGCACCATTCGCGGCGGCGGTTGCACATCTGGTCACGGCGTGTGCGGCTTGGGCAGACGCTCCCCTCGCTCGCTCATAGCGGTTGTAACGTTTATGGCTGCAGCCATGCTCACGGTCACCATCACGGGATTCATCAACGGGGCTCAAACACCATGCAACCAGACATACGCAACTTACAAACATGGGCCACTGGCCTGCTGGCTGGGCTTTTATTTACGGCGGGCTTGGCATGGTCTGACATGACAGACCCTGCCAAAGTTATTGGCTTCTTGAACGTGGCGGTCTTGTTCACAGATCAAGTACCAGGCGCTTGGG
>CALBWZ010000375.1 GCA_937893415.1 uncultured Comamonadaceae bacterium
GCCATGTGATTGTGGCTACCTTTGCACCTGATGGTCCTGAGCAGTGCAGTGGTTTGCCTGTGGTCCGATACGACCCCAATCAACTGCACGATGAGTTTGGCCCAGCGTTTGAACTACTGGAACACACCAGTGAAGCGCACAAGACGCCGTGGGGTTCGGTTCAGCACTTCGTTTATTGCCACTGCCGAGCACCTTATTGATCGCTGAAATTTGTTATAAAAACGACCCGAAAAATGCGGCAAGGCACGCGAGGCCAACCGAGGTAAAGACGTTAACTAGAGTTGGACTTCCCTCGCAGCGGTAGACAAACTCGAACCTCACATTGAAGCGCGCTCAACCGCCTCGGGACTGACGCCACCCAGAGGGCTGTGACGTCTTGTTCGATTGTAGAAAGCCTCGATGTAATCCAACACATCGGCGCGAGCCAGGTCTCGGGTTTTGTAAATACGCTTTCGGACACGCTTTTTTTCAGTGTTTATTAACTCGGCAACCGCCGAGCTATCGCTCACCCGTCAGGAAGCATTGAATGTACCAACTTGATTGCTAAATCATCATTCCACCATCTACCGTGAATAATTGACCTGTTGCAAAAACCGACTCGTCGCTGGCCAAGTAAATCACGATGGGTGCAATTTCCGCTGCTTGAGCCAATCTGCCCATGGGTTGGCGCGCAATAAATACCTTTCGCGCGGCGATGGGATCGTCGTAACTGTTGATGCGCTCACCCAACGAAGGCGTATCTACGGTGCCCGGTGCAATCGCATTGCAGCGTATGCCCTGCCCCACATAGTCGGCAGCCACGGCTTTGGTTAGTCCCACGACAGCAGCCTTGCTCGCGCCGTAAATAAATCTATTGGGCAAACCTTTGGAGGCGCCGCACACGCTAGCCATATTGATAATGCTACCGCCCCCACGAGCCAGCATGTTGGGCAGTGCGGCCTGTATGGTCCAGAACTGAGCTCTGGCGTTGAGGTTGAAGGCAAACTCCCACTCTTGGTCTGTTGCTTGCGCAATTGATCCGTTGTGCACATAGCCTGCACAATTGAACAAAATATCAAGCGACGGCAGTTGTGCCACCAAGTCATGAATGGCTTTTTTATCCAGCACATCCAGGACGGCGGTTTGAATATTGGTCACCCCCTTCAACGTTGCCAATACATCCGGGTTGACATCAGTTGCCCACACTGTGGCCCCTTGCTCGGCCATGGCCAATGCGCAGGCACGGCCAATTCCTTGCCCAGCCGCGGTGATTAAAGCCGTTTTACCTAGTAGTCGCATAATTGCCTCCGTCAAGTGGTTGATACGTGCATTGGTAAGGGTTTGCTCTCGCTGCTTGAGCCATCCCAAGAACGGCACTTTAATTGGTACGGTAAATACCGGCATGCCCAGCACCTTCAATGCATCTCGCTTTGAAAACGATCCATGTTTATTCAAAATATCTTTGGAATGTAGCACTGAAGGCATTGCGAAGGATAACAAGTCAGTGAAAAATGTTTTTTACTATTTTTCAAATTGTTTATACATGTACAAAACAGCTACTTTTTTGTCCAAAGCGGTTACATACAATAGAAATTAGACAACTAAATACACGTTTAAATGCACGAAATATTGCAAGTTAGCACTGCTGTGAATGGGTGCTTCAAATGCAACTCGTCAATACGGCGCATCTGGGCCAGTTCGGCCTCACTGAGGGGCCTTGACAGGCAGCACGCCGACCCTCGCCTGACCTTGAGCAACTTGGCTTGGTGAATGACTGGCAATTCGTGGTTTCGGTCAATCATGACTTTGCGCTCAGCCATCCCGCTGTGGTGAGCGCGCCGTTTAAAAAATTGTTCACATGTGCGCAGCCACTTTTTCCGGAGATCGCTGCTGCACGCTCAAGCCGAGTAACAACTGTTACAGTTAGGCGAATCACGCTCTTGCGCGATAACTGAACGTGTTGTGCACGGTTTGTATGTCGCTGTTATGCCAGCCGACAACTGGTGCTGCGACGCGTCAACAGATCGATAAGGTTCTGTTTGAACACACACGCAACAAGCAATTGGACAACAGCATGGCTCAACAATTAACGGCATCTATAGTGAGATTGACATTGGGCTGTATGTTGGCCGCAGTTGCTGGAACTTCTACTTGGGCAGATGACTCTGATAAATCTGATACAGAACGTCGGTTTAATCTGACGACAGGACAAGCAACTGGTACACACCCAATAGAAAAACGAGACTTGTATACCCCGTACGGCGCTGGTATACGCATTACTCGTTCCAATGGCTCTGTTGGATACCTTACAACAACCAATGGCCGATTCGTCACTTCTCCACACAAGTACAACGTTCAGTAAACATACAGCTGACACACATTTCTTTACTAACTAGGCTCACACATGATTTACAGCATATTAAAACTCGCACACCTTCTGTCAATCATCGTTTGGATAGGCGGCATGGTGTTTGCCCACTTCTTTTTACGCCCTGCCGTGGCCGCCATGGAAGTGCCACAGCGTGTTCGTTTGATGCACGACGTGTTGGGGCGATTCTTTAAAGCGGTGTTGTATGCTGCGGGCCTGACGCTTGTAAGCGGCTTGTGGATGATTGCGCGGGTTGCCAAACAAACGGTGCAGGCTGGTGGGTCGTTTCAGATGCCAGTCGAATGGACAGTCATGGCGGCACTGGGTATTGTGATGGTGCTCATTTTTGGCCATATCCGCTTTGCTTTGTACAAAAAGCTAGACCGTGCGGTAACCGCAGCAGACTGGGTTGCAGGGGGCGCGGCATTGGCCAGTATCAAACTGTGGGTAGGCATTAATATAGCCTTGGGTGTTTTAATTGTAGGTATTACGCTTCTAGGTTAAACAGGTATGTAAGCTTGGTTGTACGCGGTCACGCCCAAACAAAGGACTGCAAGACGTTGGTACCACATGGCTTTTAATGACCATTTCCAGCTCACAAAGTCAATGCGCTGAAAAGCAACTGGACTAGGGTCCTATGCCCATGTCTGAGCGCTCTTAGCCCTCAACACGCAGCCAGCAATTAGCCATGACGTGCCTGGGCTAGACACTGCTTCCAAGCGATACACGGCAACCCATCCATTCCCTTGCGCATCCGTCATCGCAACTGGTTGGATGATGGCTGCGCCATCCGACTCAGGTGCAAGAAAAGTTACAGACGTTGGCCTATACACAACTGGGTAACGGCTTTGTACCATCTGCAAAAACTTCTCTGGCGTACCAAACATGGTTTGAATATTTGGCGCTGCGTACGAAAACGCACGCGACGCATCGTCAGCAGCAAAGGCATCAAGTTGAGCCTGAACAACCCTAGCAATTGCGATAGCGTTTGCTTTTGAAACAACGGGGCTGGTGGCAAGCAACACGTGGGAAACGCCGTTAATTTGAACTTGGGCCGATGCCTGAACTGTAGCCGTAGCCACCCCACTTAAAAAGCAACACAGCAGCACAGAAGAAAACATTTTTATCACGGTAAACCTCAGTCTGAACATGACAAAACTATGCACCAAATGCCCAAGCAACGTTGACATCGCACAAGCGACCTAGCCACTGCGATGGTTATTACCGCACTGTTATCTTAAACAAAGAGAACGTCAATAAGGCGTTGAAAGCCACTGTCTACTTGAGTCGGTTGGACTTACCGGCCGAGGTTTGCTCGTGAAGACCTCAAGTCTACGTGAGCCAACTTATTAACAGCTGTTTTGTCCGCTTTGCATTGCGTTTTGTTAAGCCATCTGGGCCACATGCCTTTATTTTTGTTGCACCGAAAACCAGCGCCTTTATCAGACTCTGGCTTGTTGCAATCTACAAATCGCTACACATCACGATGACTTTGCAGAGGTGGAACTTGTAGGCATCTAAGCGGCCCGCACACAGTCTGCGAAGAAGTGCTTCACGCCGGAGTCATCCAATATGGCAACTATGCCGTGTATGTCAGTTTCAAAGCCTGGGCACTGTGCACTGAGTTCGCGTGAAAACTTTAGGTAGTCAACAATGCGTTGGTTAAACACTTCGCCGGGCACCAACAAGGGAATACCTGGCGGGTATGGGGTAATTAGGCTGGTAGTGATACGGCCT
>CALBWZ010000376.1 GCA_937893415.1 uncultured Comamonadaceae bacterium
CTGACGGCAACAGCCTTGGCTGCAGCCTTAATTTCGTTGGTTGCAGCGACCATTTTTTTCTTTTCAGAGCGGGACCCTGTTGCGCCTGAAAAAGCTGAAAAAGCTGAAAAAGCTGAACAAGCTGAACAAGCTGAAAATATTAAAATTGGTATCGCCTTGGGCTTCACGGGTCCCGCCGAATCCTTGGCCCCGCCCATGGCGTCTGGCGCTGAATTGGCTTTAAAAGAAGCCAGCGACAGCGGTGCTTTTTTAGGTGGTACAACCATCACTAGCGTCAGAGCCGACAGCACCTGTATTGACGCTGCCGCCGCAACTGCTGCCGCTGAACGCTTGGTCAGCTCTGAAGGCGTGAAGGCCATCATCGGCGGCCTGTGCTCAGGCGCGACGACTGCCATATTGAAAAACGTTGCCATGCCTAAAGGCGTGTTGCAGTTTTCACCATCTGCCACATCACCGGCTCTAACAACCATTGCTGACAATGGCTTGTTCTTCCGTGCATCGCCTTCCGATGCACGTCAAGGCGCCATCATTGCGCAAATGCTGAAAGAAAAAGGAATCAAGTCAGCTGCGCTGACCTACACCAACAACGACTACGGCAAAGGCTTGGCAGACAGCATCAAGACCAACGTCGAAGCCTTGGGCGGCAAGATCACCATTTACGCGTCTCACGAAGACGGCAAGGGTGACTACACCGCTGAAGTTGGCGCATTGGCATCTGCAGGCGGTGAGATTTTAATCGTTGCAGGCTACTTGGACCAAGGCGGTCGCGGCATCATTCGCTCAGCACTGGATACGGGTGCTTTTCAAAGGTTCTTCTTACCTGATGCCATGATTGGCGAGAGCTTAACCGCAGCCATAGGCAAGGGTTTGAACGGCTCTTTCGGTGTGGTACCAGGCACTGACAGCCCAGGCGCCAAATTGTACGAAGCAATGACTGCAAAAGCAGGCTTTAAGAATGGCCCTTACTCACCAGAGTCTTACGACGCTGCTGCACTGACTATTTTGGCCATGCAAGCTGCCAAATCTACTGACAGCGCTAAAGTTAAAGCCAAAGTTTTTGCAGTTGCCAATGCGCCTGGCGAAAAAATATTTCCAGGTCAGTTGGCAAAGGCCTTGGGCATTTTGGCCAAGGGTGGTGACATCGACTACGTTGGTGCGTCTGCCATTGAGTTGATAGAGCCAGGCGAGAGCGCTGGCGGCTACCGTGAAGTCGAAGTCAAGGGCGGCAAGTTCAATACCGTTGGCTACCGTTAATCGGTAAGCTGCAACGATTGGCGGCTGGCGCATGTTTGTTTAAACAGCGCCACCAACCTTTATACGGCCCCGCCTAACGGCGCGGGCCGTTTGCATTACTAACATGATCCAAATTAAAAACCTCAAGATGCACTTTGGCGGTATTCATGCCGTTGACGATGTGTCCTTGACGCTGGAAACAGGCCGTATCACAGGGCTGATTGGTCCAAATGGCGCAGGCAAAACCACACTGTTTAATGTGATTGCTGGTCACTACAAGCCAACCAGCGGACAAGTTTTCCTAGACGGTGAAGACATTACGGGCTTGCCGCCGCACGAGCTGTTTGCCAAAGGCATGCTGCGTACCTTTCAAATTGCACACGAATTTTCCACGTTAACCGTAAGCGAAAACCTCATGATGGTGCCCGGTGGGCAATCAGGAGAGCGTTTGATTGACACGTGGCTGCGCCCAAGGCGGGTCAAACAAGAAGAGGAAGCTGTTCGAGCCAAAGCTGATGACGTCATCACTTTTTTGGAAATCAGTCATGTGGCTGACGAATTAGCCGGCAACTTATCGGGCGGACAAAAAAAACTGCTGGAACTGGGTCGAACCATGATGACAGACGCCAAAATTGTTTTCCTTGACGAGGTAGGCGCGGGCGTTAACCGCACGCTGCTCAACACCTTGGGCGATGCCATCATTCGCTTGAACCAAGAGCGCGGCTACACCTTTTGCATGATCGAGCACGACATGGACTTTATTGGGAGGCTGTGCGAGTCAGTCATTGTGATGGCCGAAGGCCATGTTTTGGCGCAAGGCACTGCGGCAGAGGTCACCTCTAACGAACAGGTGATTGAAGCCTATCTTGGCCGTGGCCTAAAGAACAAACCAGGGGCAGTCGCATGAGTTTCCTGATTGGAAAAGACATGACAGGCGGCTACGGTGGTGCAGACATCTTGAACGGTTGCACAATCGCAGTCGAACGCGGAGAAATCGCCGTGATTGTGGGCCCCAATGGTGCTGGCAAGTCAACCGCGATGAAAGCCTTGTTTGGCATGTTGTCCCTGCGCAAAGGATCGGTCACGCTGGACGGCCAAGACATCATCAATCTCAGCCCACAAGACCGAGTGGCACAGGGTATGGGTTTTGTGCCACAAACGAACAACGTTTTCACCTCCATGTCGGTTGAAGAAAACCTTGAGATGGGTGCTTTTTTGCGCACGGACGACTTCAGCGAGACCATGGGTCAAGTCTACGACTTGTTTCCCATACTGAAAGAAAAGCGCAAACAGCCCGCAGGACAACTGTCTGGCGGCCAGCGTCAACAGGTCGCAGTAGGCCGGGCTCTGATGACGCAACCCAAGGTATTGATGCTTGATGAACCAACCGCAGGGGTGTCTCCCATTGTGATGGATGAGCTGTTTGACCGCATCATTGAAATTGCGCGCTCAGGCATTGCCATTTTGATGGTCGAACAAAACGCGCGCCAAGCACTCAACATTGCCGACAAGGGCTATGTGCTTGTGCAGGGTAGCAACCGCTTTACCGACACCGGCGAAGCTTTGATGGCGAACCCTGAAGTTCGCCGCTCTTTTTTAGGAGGCTGATTGATGCACGACATTTTGAATGCGCTTGTGTTGCTCAGCAACTTCGTTATTGTTCCAGCAGCCGCATACGGCAGCCAACTGGCACTTGGCGCACTTGGCGTGACCTTGGTCTATGGCATTTTGCGCTTCTCAAACTTTGCACATGGCGACACCATGGCTTTTGGCACCATGGTGGTGATACTGGTGACCTGGGGTTTCCAAAAGCTGGGTATTGGTATTGAACCGTTGCCGACAGCGCTGCTGGCCATACCTTTTGGTATTTTAGGCACCATGGCCATGGTGCTGCTGTCAGACCGACTGGTATACAAACACCAACGCAAGGTCCGCGCAGCGCCGGTTGTATTCCTGATCTCATCGATTGGTTTGATGTTTATTCTGAATGGATTGGTCAGATTCATTATTGGAACTGGTGACCAGCGCTTC
>CALBWZ010000377.1 GCA_937893415.1 uncultured Comamonadaceae bacterium
AACACCCCCCAGAGTGTACGGTTCGCCAGCTTGTCTGCCCCATGACTCTGACTGATAAATAGGCCATATTGCACTGGCTGGGCAGGTGTTTGAAATAAGTCGCCTTGCAACGTGCCGTCAAGCTGGAGGCCGGTACGTGTAAAAAAACCTGCTTTTGGTAGCTGGTCTTCGCTGGGCGTGACGCCCAGGTTGCCACCAGGCAAGGTGAGCTCAAATGCCCCTTGGCTTGATGCGCTGAGCAAGTTGTCATCGTGACCGACAACTATGCTTGCGCTTCCCTTGGGTAATATTGATACATAGGCTCGAATCTTATTTTTCTGAATAAGGTAATTAATTTGACGGCGTGTTTCCGGGTCAAGCTTGGCCTCGTTACTCAGCTGCAACAACAAGTGTTGCGCCGTTATGACACTGCCGCTGCCTGCCAGGGCAATGGTGTATTCAAGCTGTATGCGCAAGTCATCGGGTGAGCGCAGCAAAGCGCCTTCCAACAGCTCAACAGCTTGGGCGTATTGTCCAGAGGCATTGAGTCGTTGACCACTTATGAAGTCAGACTCTGGACTTGCAGCCACTGATGTGGCGCATACAGCAAGCATCAGACATATAGAGAGAGGGCTTACCAACCGCTTCACGCACAATCTCGCAGCGGAAGCGCATAGATATGACAAGGGACCTTAAGCCCTTCTAGCAAAAACACACCTTGCGACTCCAAGTGTTGGGCGCCAATGAGCGCAGCGCTCCCCTCACCAACGAGTATGGGATGTGCCAGCTCGGCAGTCATCTCTTGTAGACGTGCGGCCGCGGTAATCGCTCGCCCCATTACCAAGTGCGTGCGCCGCCTTGCCAAACCAAAAGAGCCAATGGTGGCCAAACCGGTTTCGATGCCAATGCCTATTGCCAGAGGCGCCAAGACGTCGCCAACTTGCAGCGGCAACAAATCGCTACATTGTTTTAAAATGTCACGCGACGCAGCCAGTGCACTTTCTGCAGGTGGCTGATGAGGACCTCGCACGCCGAGGGCGTCAGTGCTGTGGGTCCAAATGGCCAGCACAGCATCGCCCTGAAATGACTCAACGGTGCCGCCGTGCTGCTCCACACATTTTGTAACGGTCGAATAAAAAGCGTGTAACACGGCCGTCGTTTCCTCAGGTGGGCTGTGTTCGCAATAGGCTGAGAAATTACGAATATCGGCGTGCATCGCCGTCACGGTCGTGCGAGCAGCGTCTATGGCGCCAGATGGGTCTTGGTTGGCCAGGCTGGCAGCTACAGGTCCGGGCAAGTAGCTGGCAAGGTGGCGGTATAGCCGCTCACGCTCCAGGCGGTTGCGTGCAAACTCAGCAAGACTCAATCCAAAGGCGAACAGCAGGACGAAGAAGGCCGCGTGCACCCAAGGCAGCCACAGGTTGGCGTACAGCAGCAGCATGGCTTTTGCACCCCACAGTGTGGCCACCAAACCCAGTCCTACCAGCGGCAGCAAGACGACGGGTGCGCGGCGCACATGCGCAAATTTAGCAATGGCCACGCCATAGCGGTTTACAGCAATGAGTAACAGCACCGCCACTGCACCCAACAAGCCCATGTAAAAATTGGCGTGTTGTGGCTCTATGGGTAAGCTGTCGTCAATGGCACCGCGTAACAGTTGGGCATGGACAACAAAGCCGGCCTCCTGCCCACCAAAAGGGGTCGCCACT
>CALBWZ010000378.1 GCA_937893415.1 uncultured Comamonadaceae bacterium
CCAAGCTTGCTGTTGCCAACGCTGCCGCCCTTGGCCTGGGATTGAGCGTCTTTATCTCCATTAGCCTGCGCAGCCAAAGCAAAGACGCCCTCGCTGAGTTTGAACGCTGCATTGTGGAGCACGATGAGGTGATGGAGTGCTACTTGATGACAGGTGACAGCGACTACCTGATACGTGTGGCGGTGGCCGACATTGGGGCACTGGAGAAATTCATTCTTGAACAACTGACACCCATACCGGGCATTGAAAAAATACGCTCTAGCTTTGCACTCAAACAGGTTCGTTACAAAACAGCACTGCCTCTGCCGTCTGTATGAGTTTGTGACAAGGCATCTGATGTGTGGCTGAATGAGCAGGAGCAGCTGCGACACTGCGTGTCACAGCAGTGTCATGGTGCAAAGATATTGCGGCAGATTGCAATGTGGCACATGCTGAACGCAACAGGCTGTGGGTACCACAGTTGTCGTCCTGCTGGCGTGGCGAGAGACAGGGCAGGCGGTGACCGTGCTAGAAGAACGCTAGTTGTAAGACGGCTTGTGTGTCAACATCGCTCCACACGTGCTAGTTGGAAAAGCTGCAATGCACGCTGCCGAGGGCACCAAAATCTGCACGGATGCTGTCGCCGGGTTGAACCGCCACTGGAATGCGGCAGGTGCCAGTTGTCACCACGTGACCGGCTTCGCATGCCATGCCGTGGAGGCTCAGTTCGTTGACCAGCCAAGTCAATGCGACGCACGGATTACCCAAGACATTGCGCCCATATGCCGATTGAACAGCGACACCATTTAGCATGACGGGTATTTCAGTGTTGATGAAGTCAAATGTAGCCCATTGCCGTGAAGCGTCACCCAGTACAAATACATGTGCGCAGGCCAGGTCTGCAATAAGCGATGGTGCGCCAGCATGCGCAAAATCAGAAAATCTTGAATCCGGAATTTCAATAGACGGATGGACGGTGCTGATGGCCGCCATGACCTCGCCTATTGGATAGGCTTGCGCGCGCGGAAGCAAGGTGCGTGCGAATCGAAATGCAAATTCAATTTCGGCAACTTGCATGAGGTTGTTTGCGAGTGATACAACCGCGCCGTCAGGCAGGATACGGTCAGCAAATAAACGCCCAGCCAGGGGTTGATCGACGCCTATATGGCGTTGGCCATCGACACTGGTGGCTGCAATTTTCCAGCCACAGACAGCTTGTTTGTTCAAACACGACAGTGCCGCCTGTACCGCATAGCCAGTGGCGCGGTCGGTTGGTTGTAAGTGCGCAGGTAAGCCATCACATCTATTGTTGCTAAGCCACAGATCGTGCAATATGGCTGCAGCTTGTTCGACGTCCTGTTGCGTGTGGTTGTGGTTCATAAAGTGGTTTCCATGAGGCTTGTCATGTGGGTTTCAATAGCAACATAGGTCACGCATTGGCTCAGTGGCTGAACGGCTTCAACCCAGAAAGCTGAGCAGTTCACTTGCAACTTGTTCAGGTGCTTCGCGTTGAGGAAAGTGGCCAATACCGGCCAGCACCTTGCGCACATAACGGTTTAGAAAATAATGTGATTTGCCATCTGATGTTGCGGGTGCGTTGGCGCCATCACTGTCACCATGGATGACCAGTGTGGGCACGTTGAGTTGTGGCGTGGGGACAAGCAGCGCTTCATCGCCGTTGTACAGCGGGTCGCCTGGTGCATGACCCCATCTGTGTTGGTAGGAACTCAAGGTCACTGCAGCCCAGTCAGGGTTGTCAAAAGTGGCAGCTGCTTGCTCAAACTCACTTGTGTCGTACCACCCAGCAGGCGACCACGTGTCCCACATGATGTTGGCAAATTCGCGCCCTTGCTCGCGCACAGTTTGCTCTCCACGCGGTGTGGCCATAAACCAGTGGTACCAATAATTTTTAGCTTGTTCTAACGTCAGCTGTTGCTGTGTTGCGTTTGTGCCGTATCCAACTGAGATCATGACAAGGTGGCTGGCGACACCGGGTCGCATGATGCAAGCATTGGCCGCCGCCCGTGCACCCCAGTCGTGGCCTACCAAGGCCGGATTCTTCAAGTCCAATGCATCTATCAAATCAAGCACATCCCGCCCCAGCGCGCTGAGTTGGCCACTGCGCATGGCCGAAGCACTCAGAAAGGTGGTGGGTAAGAATCCCCGAAGGGCAGGGATGATGATTCGCCAGCCTTGTTTCGCCAACGCTGGTGCAAGCTTTGACCATGTGTGTGTGCTGTCTGGCCAGCCGTGTAGCAACACAACCGTTGACTTGCCGTTTGGGTTCCATTCTTCATAGCCAATATTAAGATGGGGTGTTTGTATAAATTTCATGTGCGTACTTGTTAAGCGATGCGGTCAAGCAAATAGTTTTTCCATGTCAGATCGTACTTTGAAGGCCT
>CALBWZ010000379.1 GCA_937893415.1 uncultured Comamonadaceae bacterium
CGCCGCGGCTTTATTGCTGACAAATTTTCAGAGCTGATTGACGCCCTATACGGCGACAAATCCGAGCAATACATCAACACCGAAGTAAAGTTTGAAGACGGGCGCGTTGGCAGCGTTAGCGCCACGCTGAAAATCTCAAACACACAAGTGTTTGTCCCAATCAAGTCGGCCGCCTAAGCAGCTGCGCACACCGCTTTTAACTAACACCACATACACAAGCAACCTACAACATGGCTAAAAGACAAATAGGCGACGTGATACTGGATGTCAACAACATCAGTTTGCGCTTTGGCGGTATCAACGCATTGACCGACATTTCTTTTGATGTTCGTGAGCACGAAGTGCGCGCCATTATTGGCCCCAACGGTGCCGGCAAAAGCTCCATGCTCAACTGCATCAACGGCGTATACCAGCCGCAAGAAGGCAGCATTTCGTTTCAGGGGCAGACTTTTAAGCACATGAACAGCCGCCAAGTAGCCGAGATGGGCATTGCACGCACCTTCCAAAGCTTGGCATTGTTCAAAGGCATGAGCGTGATTGACAACATCATGACAGGGCGCAACCTGCACATGACAAGCAACATCTTCCTGCAAGCGCTGCGCATTGGCCCGGCAGCTCGCGAAGAAGCTGAACACCGCGAGTTCGTGGAGCACATCATCGACTTCCTAGAAATTCAAGCCTTCCGCAAAACGCCTGTGGGCCAACTGCCCTACGGTTTACAAAAACGCGTGGACTTAGGCCGCGCGTTGGCCATGGAGCCGCAGGTGCTGCTCCTAGACGAGCCTAAGGCCGGTATGAACGTGGAAGAAAAGCAAGATATGTCTCGCTTCATTTTGGATGTGAACGACGAATTTGGCACCACCATCGTGCTCATTGAACACGACATGAGTGTGGTGATGGACATTTCTGATCGCGTGGTTGTATTGGATTACGGCAAAAAAATTGGCGACGGCACACCGGCGGAGGTACGCGCCAACGAAGACGTTATCAGCGCCTATCTCGGTACCAGCCACTAAACGACATTCACTAAAAGCACTGAATCACCATGGCATTTTTTCTAGAAACCCTCTTTGGCGGCCTCATGGCCGGCATGCTTTATTCGCTTGTCGCTTTGGGCTTTGTGCTCATTTTTAAAGCCTCAGGCGTGTTCAACTTTGCGCAAGGCGCCATGGTGTTGTTTGCCGCCTTGGCCATGGCAAGATTCGCGGAATGGATACCCAACTGGCTTGGCACTGACAGCTTGCTCATTGCCAATCTGCTGGCTTTTGTTGTGGCTGCCCTGTTGATGTTTTGTATGGCTTGGTTGGTCGAGCGTTTGGTATTGCGCCACTTGGTGAACCAAGAGGGCACCACGCTGTTAATGGCCACCCTAGGCATCAGCTACTTTGTGGACGGCCTAGGCCAGTCGCTGTTTGGCAGCGATATTTACCAAATCAACATTGGCATGCCAAAGGACCCCGTGTTCTTAATGGAGTCCACGTTTGAAGGCGGCGTTCTTATCAGTCTAGAAGACTTGTATGCCGCGCTTATTGCCGCGGCATTGGTCATCACGTTGTCGCTGTTTTTTAACAAAACCAAAACAGGTCGTGCACTTCGCGCTGTGGCAGATGACCACCAAGCTGCACAAAGTATTGGCATCCCGTTGAACCACATCTGGGTCATCGTGTGGTGTGTAGCCGGCATCGTGGCCTTGGTTGCCGGCATGATTTGGGGTTCAAAAATGGGTGTTCAATTCTCATTAGCAACCGTGGCTCTGCGCGCACTGCCTGTGATTATTTTGGGCGGCTTAACGTCCGTACCGGGGGCCATCATTGGCGGGCTCATTATTGGCGTAGGTGAAAAGCTGTCGGAGGTGTATTTAGGTGGTTTCGTTGGCGGTGGCATAGAAATTTGGTTTGCCTACATGCTTGCGCTGGTCGTGCTGATGTTCCGCCCACAAGGTTTGTTTGGCGAAAAAATTATTGACCGCGTCTAAGCCCGGTTCCCCTCACACAACAGCCTGCACACTACAACGAGATAACGCACATGTTTTACAGAGAAAACGGTCAATTTAAAACCAGCTATGCAGCTGACCAACAAATATTCGCCATTGCACAAGACAAGTGGGCGGTTCTGGGCATCGCCGCATTTGCGTTCTTTGCTGTCCCGTTCATAGCCGATGAATACATGATGCGCGCCATCTTAATTCCCTTTCTCATATTGGCGTTAGCCGCTGTGGGTGTGAATATTTTGGTCGGCTACTGCGGCCAAATATCGCTGGGCTCAGGTGCGTTCATGGCGGTTGGAGCTTACGCGGCTTACAACACCTACGTGCGAATTGACGGCATGCCACTGATTGTCGCCATGCTATCTGGCGGTTTTTTTGCAACACTGGTCGGCATGGTGTTTGGCATACCAAGTCTTCGCGTCAAAGGCTTGTATTTAGCCGTCGCAACGCTGGCCGCACAGTTCTTTTGCGACTGGGCGTTCCTGCGCATTGGTTGGTTCACCAACAACACACCAAGCGGCTCAGTGGCCGTGTCTAACCTCCATATTTTCAACTGGACCATAGACTCCCCTGTAGACAAGTACTTGTTCTGCTTGGGCATGTTGACGGTCTTTGCGCTGTTGGCTAAAAACTTGGTGCGCTCTCACATTGGTCGCGAGTGGATGGCCATTCGCGACATGGACGTTGCCGCCGCGGTTATTGGCATCAGGCCCATGTACGCAAAGCTATCCGCCTTCGGTGTGAGCTCATTCATTGTGGGCATAGCCGGTGCCATGTGGGGCTTTGTGCACTTGGGGGCATGGGAGCCAGCCGCGTTCTCAATCGACCGCTCATTCCAGCTGCTGTTCATCGTCATTATTGGCGGCATGGGCTCCATCATGGGCAGCTTCTTTGGGGCTGCATTTATTGTGATTCTCCCCATCTTCTTAAACCAGTTTTTACCCGCTCTAGGCGCGTTGGTTGGTATTGACATTTCTACCGCAGGCGTTGCTCACGCTGAGTTCATGATTTTTGGTGCACTCATTGTGTGGTTCTTGATTGTTGAGCCACACGGCCTGGCCAAGCTGTGGAGCATGGGCAAGCAAAAGCTGCGTTTGTGGCCCTTCCCTCATTGATATTTTTAACCGTATATGTTTCCCCGTGTGGTGTTGGGCTACAAAAGTGCTCATGAGGCACAAGTCAAACACCATGCATTTTCAGCGCTTCAACCTTTAGGAGACAACCTCATGAAGCTACGACAATTAGCCCTAGCAGCCACCATGGCCGCCGTTGGCTTGACCAGTGCTGTGGTCACCACAGCAGCCACTGCGGCAGAGCAGTTTTTCCCGGCATTGGTATACCGTACGGGCGCCTATGCGCCCAATGGTGCGCCATTTGCAAATGGCTACATCGACTACCTCAAGCTCACCAACGTGCGCGGCGGTATCAATGGCGTCAAAGTCTCTTATGAAGAATGCGAAACAGGCTACGCCACCGACCGTGGTGTGGAGTGTTACGAGCGCTTAAAAGGCAAGAACGGCGGCGCAACAGTTTTCCAACCACTGTCTACTGGTATCACTTTTGCGTTAACCGAAAAAGCCCCTAACGACGAGATTCCACTCATCACATCCGGCTATGGCCGCAGCGAGTCTGCTGACGGCGGCGT
>CALBWZ010000380.1 GCA_937893415.1 uncultured Comamonadaceae bacterium
GGCTGGTCTGATGCACCCGCGTGACATCACCACTGACCATATGCTGCACCGCATTGATGACAACCACATTGCGCCCTTGTCTGAGCTGCTGCCTTCAGTTGGTCCTTCTCAACTGCTGGTCGGCCATGAGACCCAGCAAGACACCACACTGCCACCTGCATTTAGACGCTTTTGGTACCGGTCTAGCAGCGAGACCTTTGAACTGCAGGCCTAGTCACCCTGCGGTGGTGTTGCGCTGACCACAATGCCCAAGCGCTTTAACCGCCCCCGCATCGCCAGCACCGCGTGGTCTTTGCTCACCAAGCTGGCGTTATGGGCCACGGCCAAGTCAATGAATACTTGGTCGTCTGGGTCTTTGCAGGTGTACATGGCTTTGGCGGGTACCTCTCTCATATCGCTCAGAGCATCCAATTCACGCAACACATCAGCCACGCTCAAGCTACGCTGTGAGCGGCGCTTGGCAATCAACGGGTAGTCCAATACGCGCGCAAGCTCATCGCGCATAGGCTGGCATACCAGCCAACGGTAGACGCCACTTTTCAGCCCCTGCAACAATGCTTGGGCGCGCACATCTTCAAACACCAGAAAGTCTAGCGCGGTGTTGGTGTCAATCACCCAACACGTTCTAAGCACGGTCATTCGCCGTGGCGCTTGCCCATCGCAGTCAGATCAAAGCGAAACAGTCGGCACTCAATGGGACCATTCCACATAGGTACACGGCGCGATGCTTTCATGCGCATTTTGCCGGGCAGCTTCATGTCTGGTGTGAGCAGCCAGGCTTGCCAACCGCCAAAGTGCTGTTTCCAATGCGTAGCCAAACGGTCAAAGAAGGCATCGCCCTCGCCACTGTCTTCGCCGCCGTCGACTTGTGCAGCCTCTCGCCACACATGCTCTTGCTGGCGATCAGCGTGGCGGTTGGGCTGTCTGCGGCCATCCGATCGCCCCTCAGCGCGCCCTTCAGCTCGGTCTGCCGCGCGCTCACCCGCCACGCCCGCTGCAGCAATCCGCTCGCCATAGGGCGGGTTGAGCAGCAAAATGCCCGTCGACTCAGTGGGTGGTGTGCGTTGTAACGCATCACCACCACGCAGGTGAAGGGCATGCGACACGCCGGCGCGGTGAGCGTTGCGGTCTGCAAAATCCACCATACGGTGAGACACGTCAGAGCCAAACACCAGTATCTCGCCGCTGGCGCTGGGGCCACTGATAACGCCGGCTTGCGCTTGGTCTAACAAGCCGTCCCACACGTGTGACTGAAAGGGCAACAGGTTGGAAAAACCAAACCGGCGCTGCAAACCCGAGGGTATGTTGCAAGCGATTTGAGCCGCTTCAATGACCACTGTGCCGCTGCCGCAGCAAGGGTCGTAAAGGGGCATGGTGCCAGCGTCCCAACCGGTTGCAGCAATCATGGCGGCCGCCAAAGTTTCTTTGAGCGGCGCATCGCCCTTGTCTTCACGCCAACCGCGCTTGAACAGGGGCTCTCCACTGGTATCTATGTACAACGTGACGTGTGTGGCGTCTAAGTGCACGTGGACACGGACATGCGGATGGCTGGTGTCAATGTCGGGGCGGGTGCCACATGTAGACCGCAACCTGTCCACAACGCCGTCTTTGACGCGCAAGGCTGCAAAGTTAAGACTTTTCAGCGGGCTGTGTTGCGCGGTGATGTCCACTCGCAAGGTCTCACGCGGGGTAAACCACGCCTCCCAAGCCACGTCATTGGCGGCCGCATAAATGTCATCTTCTACATGGTAGGGTTGGTCTGCCAACTGCACCAGTACGCGCTGCGCCAAACGTATGTGCAAGTTAAGTTGCATCACTTCGCGCCATGAAGCCTCTACGCGCACGCCACCGCGCACCGCTTTGGCCACATCTGCAGGCTCATTTAAAACCTTTGCCACCTCGACGGCGAGCATCTCCTCAACACCCGCAGGACATGGCAGGAATAATTGCAAATTGTTCACAGATCTTTTCTCAGGTTGGCCGGCGCAATACGCATGGCCTCTCGGTATTTGGCCACAGTGCGGCGGGCACACTCAATCCCGCTATCGCGCAACAGTTCGGACAACTGGTTGTCTGACAGCGGTCTTTTAGTTGTTTCAGCGGCAATAAACTGTTTAATCAAGGCGCGCACAGCCGTACTAGACGCATTGGTGCCCGACTCGGTGCCCAAGCCTGAGCCAAAGAAGTACTTCAACTCAAAGGTGCCTTTTGGCGTGGTCATGTATTTGGCTGTGGTCACACGGCTGATGGTGGACTCATGCAAGCCCAACTCGTCGGCAATTTCTCGCAACACCATGGGCTTCATGGCCAACTCGCCGTGTATAAAGAACTGCTGCTGGCGATCCACAATGGCGCTGGACACACGCAATATGGTTTCAAAACGCTGCTGAATATTTTTAATAAACCAACGAGCCTCTTGCAGTCGCTGCTGCATGTTGTCCGCGTCGTCAGCCTTATCAGCCGGCTTCGCAGCAGGCGTATCAGCAGCGCGATCGGCCGCACGTTCAGCCGCCTTTGAGCTTTTGAGTGCGCTGGCGTACATGTCGCTTACCTGCAGTCTGGGCATGACGTTGGGGTTGAGAGAAACTTTAAAACCCTCACCTGCCCGCGTAACTATGACATCGGGCACGACGATATTGCGCTCGGTTTGTATAAACCGACGTGCAGGTTTAGGTTCCAAGCGTTGGATCAGGCCTATCGCTTGGCGTATCAACTCTTCTGATGTGTCACATTGCTGCGCCAAGCGCTTCACATCGCGCTTGGCCAACAGCTCCAACGGCTTGCTCACGATGGCCAACGCAGCTTGTGCCACAGGCGTGTTGCGCATGTCTTCAATTTGCAAGCGCAAACACTCGGTGAGGTCGCGTGCACCCACACCAATTGGCTCCATGGCCTGCACGTGCTCCAAGGCGTCTTCAAACAACACCACAAAGTCATCGCGCGCCGCCCAGTCGTCACCAGCCAAGCTGTGCGCCAAGTCGCTGATGCTGTCACCCAAATAGCCGTCTTCATTCAATGACTCAATGACCATGTACAACGCGGCTTTTTCTTCATCGCTCAAGCGCAGGCCAATTGCCTGCTGGTGTAAATGATCTTGCAAACTGACAACGGCACTGGCCAGGTCCTGCGCAGTGGCCTCGCCGTCGCCGCTG
>CALBWZ010000381.1 GCA_937893415.1 uncultured Comamonadaceae bacterium
GTTCATCATCCGCTATGGCGAGTTCAAAGCCATGACGGGACTGGATGAAGGCATTGCGTTCAAAACCAGCCAAGGATTGACCATCGTGACGGCTGTTGTGGTGGTCGCTGCGCTGTTTTGGTTTTTAGGCCGCACGCGGGCAGGTAAATCCATGCGCGCCTACTCAGATAACGAAGACTTGGCGCTGCTGTCTGGCATCAATCCAGAGCGGGTGGTCATGATCACTTGGATGCTGTCTGCCACGCTGGCAACCATCGCTGGCACGCTGTACGGCTTAGACAAGGGATTCAAGCCGTTCACTTACTTCCAGTTGCTACTGCCGATATTTGCGGCGGCTATCGTGGGCGGCCTGGGCAACCCACTGGGGGCGATTGCGGGAGGCTTTGTCATCGCCTTTTCTGAAGTAACAGTGACATACGCCTACAAAAAATTCCTCACCTACTTGTTACCTGAATCTTGGGCGCCTGAGGGCTTGGTTCAATTGCTCTCTACTGATTACAAATTTGCAGTCTCGTTTGCCATCATGGTGCTGGTACTGCTCTTGCGGCCAACCGGTATCTTTGCGGGAAAATCAGTATGAATATCTCCAAACAACAAGCGCCATTGATGTTCGGATTAATGGCCCTCGCGCTGGTACTAGTGGGCGTGCTGCAAAGTTGGTCGTTGGCGTTGACAATTTTGAACTACTGCCTGATTGCCAGCATCATGGCGCTCGGCTTGAACATTCAATGGGGCTACGCTGGCCTGTTTAATGTAGGCTTGATGGGCTTTGCCGCGCTCGGTGGTATTGCCGCGGTGCTGGTATCAATGGAGCCTGTTCCTGAGGCTTGGACCGCTGGTGGTGCGGGCATTGGCGCGGGCCTGATCACCAGCATTGCAACGGTTGTGTTGGCCATCATGGCTTATCGTCTCCTCCCTAAGGGTGCGCTAAAGGGCTGGGGCATGACGGGCATTGTTGTGCTTGGCTACTTTTTGGCACGCTACTTCTTTGACCCCGCTGTTGCTCGGATCGAATCTGTCAATCCGGCGCAATCGGGTTTCTTAGGCGGCTTAGGCCTACCCATAGCGTGGAGTTGGTTGGTTGGCGGTTTGCTCGCAGCTGCTGTGGCCGCAGTTATTGGCAAGGTGACCTTGGGCTTGCGCTCAGATTATTTGGCCATTGCCACCTTGGGTATTTCTGAAATCATCATTGCCGTTTTAAAGAACGAAGACTGGTTAACGCGTGGCGTAAAGAATGTGAACGGCTTGCCTAGGCCTGTGCCATTCGAGTACGACTTGCAACAAACAGTGTGGGCTCAAGAGTGGGCAACGCGCTTTGGCGCAGACCTGCAAGACTTCACCTCTATTTATGTCAAGTTATGCTACGCCGGCCTCAGCTTGGTTATTTTGTTGGCGTTGTTCTGGTTGGCGCAAACCGCCATCAAATCACCTTGGGGTCGCATGATGTACGCGATTCGCGACAACGAAACAGCGGCAGAAGCCATGGGTAAGCACGTGAAGGGCAGACACCTACAGGTCTTCATTATTGGCTCAGCTGTTGTCGGTCTTGCCGGCGCAATGATGACCACCATGGATGGTCAATTCACGCCAACGACTTACAACCCCTTGCGCTTTACATTTTTAATTTGGGTCATGGTCATCGTTGGCGGTTCTGGCAACAACCTAGGCTCGATTGTGGGTGGCTTTGTAATTTGGTTTTTCTGGGTAGAAGCTGAGCCCATGGGCTATGCCTTGCTCAATTTTTTAACGTCAGGTATGGCACAAGAGAGCTCGCTGCGCGCGCACTTGTTAGACAGTGCCGCACACATGCGGTTGATCACCATGGGGTTAATTTTGCTGCTCACAGTGCGGTTTAGACCGCGAGGCTTGTTGCCTGAGCGATCTGAACGAACGCGTTCAGGCCATTAAAAAAGCACTGCACAATATCCCGATACTGCTGGACACTTAAGCTGGCCCAGCGTATCCGGGGTGTTTGCGTGACACGGTCAGATGCCATATGTGCTTGGTTCAAGGTCACTGGTACGTTCCCAGTGTTCAGCGGCAGCTGGTTGTTTATCCTAGTCAGGGCTTAACGGCTAAAACTGACCAAGTGATCGACCTCTGCTTTGATACCTATCCACTCGCCGACATGGTGGTTGTGGTGGCTTGGCACCAAGGCTTTGATGCGCAGACCAGATGGCAAGCGCAGTGTGTATAAAAACGTAGACCCTCTGAATACCTTGCACTCAATGCAAGCCTTGGTTGGCGCATCGTCGTCGTGCACGATGTCATCGGCACGCAGCAACAAGACCATGCCGCCCTCAGGAATGTGATCCACCGCTTGGGTAAACACCTGTCCTTGCAAATCGCCTAAAGATCTCGCGGCCTCAGCCGCGTTGGCCAAATCAACAAACACACCTTGCCCAGTGAAGTTGGCAACAAACCGCGTCGTGGGATGGTGGTACAGGTCGTAGGCGCTGTCCCACTGATGCAACTGGCCAAGATTCATCACGCCGACACGGTCACCCACAGAGAACGCCTCTAGCTGGTCGTGGGTGACAAACAAGGCCGTGGCGTTGGCCAGCTTTAAAATACCCCGTAAATCATGGGCCAGACGCTCGCGCAAATCGGTGTCTAAATTAGAAAATGGCTCGTCCAACAGCAACAACTGCGGCTTTGCAGCCATAGCCCGCGCAACTGCTACGCGCTGCTGCTGCCCGCCCGATAATTCATGTGGCATGCGCTGTGCCAGGTCACCCAACTGCACCAACGCCAACACCTCTTGCACGCGCGCGCTGCGTTCAGCGTGTGGCCAGTGGTGAATACCAAATGCAACATTTTTGGCCACATTCAAATGTGGGAACAAGGCGTAGTCTTGAAACACCATGCCAACGCGGCGCTGCTGCGGGGGCACGTGCACCTGCTCGCTGCTAACAACCTCTCCACCAATTCGTATGTGGCCGCCAATTAAGGGCTCAAGCCCAGCAACAGCCCGTATGAGTGTGGTTTTACCGCAGCCAGACGGACCCATCAAAACACCCAGCTCGCCTGCCGCGAGGGTCAAGCTGACGTTGTCGACCACCGGTTTGTCATTCCCGGGGTAGGTGAGTTGAACATGGCTGAGTTCTAAGTGCATGGCGTATTGTATAAACTCAGAGGTTATGTAACGCGCAGGTGAGTTGTTGAACTTACGATTAGGCTGGCTGTTATTGCGCCCTATGCGACAGTTTTAAGAAAATAAGCAGCCGCTTGACCCATCACATGCATACAACTTCCTACAATCACGGCTAGACAACCACAAGCACCGTGACCCAACTCCTACGTTTCCTCAGCCTCGTACCGCTGCTCATTTTGGCCATGCCAATCGCCAGCATAGGCCTGTCATGGCTGGGCGTCGACGCGGTTCAGTGGGGACTCATGCGGGAAATGGCCGCCACCGTGCTGCCTGGTTACACATTCACCACCTTGGCCTTGATCCTCATGGTTGCGGTCGGAGTAGGTTTGTTGGGCTGTGGCTGCGCTGTGTTGATCGTGATGTTTGATTTTCCGGGCAAGCGCTGGCTAACTTGGGCCCTGCTGCTGCCTTTGGCCATGCCCGCCTACGTGACGGCCTACGCCTATACAGACTTTTTTCAGTACAGCGGCTGGTTGCAAACCACGCTGCGTGAGGTGCTTGGTTTGCAAGGCCGCATGCTGCCAGAGATCCGCAGCACTGGCGGTGCAGCCTTGGTGTTTATTGTGTCGCTGTACCCGTATGTGTATCTGCTAACACGGGCTGCATTGCTCGAACGTGCAGGCAATTTGCTAGAAGCGGCCAAGCTGATGGGCGCCACACCCTTAGACCGCTTGCGCCGCGTCGCCCTGCCCTTGGCAAGGCCAGCCATTGGTGCGGGCATTGCACTGGCGCTGATGGAAACCTTGGCCGACTTTGGTGTCTCCAGTTACTTTGCCGTGCAAACCTTCAGTGCTGGCATTTACAAGGCATGGCTGGCCTTAGACAACCCCATGTTGGCCAGCCAACTGGCCACCGTGTTGTTGGTATTTGTGGCCATCGTGCTGGGGTTGGAGCGCCGCGCACAACGGCGCATGCGCTTTGCCAGCAGCAAAACAACGCTCGCCAAACCGGCTGCCGTTGCGCCAACACAGTTGCACGGGTGGGCTTCAGTGCTGGCTTGTGCTGGCGTGTTGCTGCCCATTGTGTTGGGCTTTGCGGCACCCGTGCTTGTTATGCTGCACACCTTAACAAGCAGCGGCGATGACGCGTCAACACCTGTATCGTCGGCTCTCGACTGGGCTGCCAACAGCGCCGGGCTTGGCATGTTAAGCGCAGCCATGGCCGTCTCTATTGCCTTGGCCTTGGCCACGCAGCAGCGGCTTCGCCCCAGTTCTATTGGCAAAGGCGCGACACAAATTGTGGCGCTTGGCTACGCCGTACCCGGCGCCGTAGTCGTTGTTGGCTTGCTGTTGCCTGTGTTGTGGTTGCGTGAATTTGTGCCAGGCACTGGCTTTGGCGCATGGCTCACGGGCGGTATTGGTGGCTTGTTGTGGGCTTATATGGTGCGTTTTGTTGCGGTGGCTATGCAGTCTGTAGACAGTGGCTTTACACGCATACCCAACAGCTTTGACGACAGTGCCAAGCTGCTAGGCGCTAACGATGGCGCCATATGGCGGCGTGTGCATTGGCCGCTGCTGAGAGGTCCTGTGGCTGCCGCAGCCTTGCTGGTTGCTGTGGATGTCATGAAGGAGCTACCTGCCACTCTTGTGCTGCGTCCGTTTAATACAGACACACTCGCTGTCATGACCTACCAACTCGCACGCGACGAGCGCTTGGGTGAGGCTGCACTGCCAGCTTTGGCATTGGTCGTGGTTGGACTGATACCCATCATTTGGCTCAGCCGACAACTCAACAAACCCCGCCCCTGACCTCGGGTTGATGCTGGCAAATACACAACATGAGGGCGTTAGACGCCTAGGCTTGGTGAATACCAACAAGAAAATAAGTTAATAAATACGAATCATTATCGTTCGCGTTACAATCGTCGCAAGCAACGGTTTGTTGCTCGCTGTTTCCAACCATCATTTCTTACCTATGACACGTTCTCCAGTTTCAGCTGTATGCGCAGCCGTTTTAACCACCTTGGTGCTTGGCAGCACCGCGGCTATGGCACAAGACAGCATCAACATTTACTCGGCCCGACACTACCAAACTGATGCAGCCTTGTATGCCGGTTTTACCAAGGCAACTGGTATTGCCATCAACCGCGTTGATGCCGACGACGCAGGCATTGTTGCCCGCCTCAAGGCTGAGGGTTCTGCCTCGCCTGCCGATGTTGTTTTATTGGTCGACGCCACGCGCTTGCACAACGCAGAGCAAGACAATTTGTTCCAAAGCATTGACTCACCCCTGTTACAACAACGCATACCGGCTTACATGCACTCTCCTAAGAACACGTGGTTTGGTTTTTCCACACGCGCACGCGTGATTGTGTATGACCCCAAGCGCGTCAAAGCCAGCGAGGTTGCGACTTACGAACAACTTGCTGACCCAGTGAACAAAGGCCGTGTGTGTTTGCGTACAGGCACCCACCCGTACAACCTGTCATTGTTTGGATCTGTCGCTGTACACAGCGGTGACGCCGCCACAGAAAAGTGGCTGGCTGGCGTAGCAACCAACTTGGCCCGCAAACCACAGGGGGGCGATACAGACCAAATTAAAGCAGTGGCCTCTGGGGAGTGTGCGGTGGCAGTTGCCAACAGCTACTACTTGGCGCGCTTAATGCGCTCAGACAAACCAGCTGACCAAGCAGTGGCCAAGGCTGTAGCCGTTGTCATGCCAAATCAAACCACAACAGGTACACACATGAATGTGGCTGGTGGCGCGGTGGCTGCTAATGCACCGCACAAGGCTGGCGCTGTCAAGTTTCTAGAGTACTTGGCCAGTGATGCCGCTCAAGCCCATTTTGCCGACGGCAACAACGAGTGGCCAGTTGTCAAAGGTGCGCCAATGAACAACACAGCACTCAAAGCGATGGCATCAGCCGACTTTAAAAGAGACACGGCCTCTGTTGCTGACATTGGCGCCAGGCAAGTGGCCGTGCAACAAATGCTAGACCGCGTAGGGTTTCAATAACCTGGGTTGAGTAACAACGGCATTGAGACCGTTTGACCTGAAACACCTTGCGCGCACACCTCACGGCGCAGGGCTCTGGCATGTGCAACTGCAACCCCTGAATAAAAAAAGTTGCAGCAATGCGACAACCCGTTTGCGCGCTAGCCGCGCATCTCTGTCATACCACCCATGTAAGGCTGCAACACCTTAGGGATACGAACGCTGCCGTCGCTTTGCTGGTAGTTTTCCAACACCGCAACGAGTGTGCGCCCGACAGCAAGGCCAGAGCCGTTGAGCGTGTGCACCCAGTCGTTTTTACCAGCTGCATTTTTAAACCGCGCTTGCATGCGGCGTGCTTGGAAGGCTTGGCAATTAGACACTGAGCTGATTTCACGGTAGGTCTCTTGGCCTGGCAGCCAGACTTCCAAGTCGTGGGTTTTGCTAGCACCGAAACCCATGTCGCCCGTGCACAGCAACACCACGCGGTATGGCAACTCAAGTGCTTGCAAAATAGCCTCCGCATGGCCTGTCATTTCTTGCAAAGCGGCTTCGCTGTGGTCAGGGTGTACCACTTGCACCATTTCAACCTTGTCGAACTGGTGCTGTCGAATCATGCCGCGCGTGTCACGACCATGGCTGCCGGCTTCAGATCTAAAACAAGGCGTGTGTGCGGTGAATTTCAATGGCAATTGAGCCTCGGGCGTGATGGTGTCACGCACAAAGTTGGTCAACGGCACCTCCGACGTGGGAATAAGGTACAACGCTGTGTCGGCACTTAACCCCTCTGTGTCACCGTCTTGCCCGCCCTTGATGGCAGCAAACAAATCTTCCTCAAACTTAGGCAACTGGCCGGTGGCTTTCAGTGAATTGGCATTGACCAAATAGGGCGTGTAGCACTCGGTGTAGCCGTGTATGTCGGTTTGGGTGTCCAGCATAAAGGCCGCCAAAGCCCTGTGCAATTTGGCTATTGGACCTTTCAGCACTGAAAAGCGGGAGCCGGACAGCTTGACACCCATTTCAAAGTCCAAACCCAAGGGCTCGCCAAGTGCCACGTGGTCTAGCGCGTCGAAGCCAAGCGGCTTCACAGCACCTCCTAAGCCGTCTGTAGGGGACCAACGGCGAAGCTCTTGGTTGTCTGACTCACCGCCACCGACTGGCACGTCGTCTTGCGGCAAATTGGGCACGCTTAACAACAAACCATGCAACTGCACTTGCAATGCCTCAAGCAGCGTTGCTGAACTGTCTAACTCATCTTTGATGGCCACGACTTGGGCCATCACCGCATCGGCAGGCTCGCCTTTAGATTTCAACTGGCCGACTTGCTTGCTCAAGTTGTTGCGCTGCGCTTGCAACTCTTCCGTGCGGAATTGCACATGCTTGCGTGTGTGCTCTAAATTGCTGAACGCTTCAACATCTAGGAATGGCTGTGGGCTCTTGCGTTTTTCTAGAGTAGCCACGACAGCGGCCAAGTCTTTACGCAGGGAAACGACATCTAACATGGAATATGTACCTCAAAAATAATCCCTCAATCATACGAGACGCCGCAACAGGCTTCTAAGTACTTACACGGATTCGCAACTTGAACTTTTGTACTAAAAAAGTGGGTGTGCTAACTATTTTTTCTAGCACAAGTGGAACTTTTTATAACATTAGGGAGAAATAACATGATTCAAAGCATTTTAAAAACTGCCGTAGGCCTCATCGCCATCGTTGCCACAAGCTTAGCCATGGCCAGCGTAGATGCCAATACGGGCAGCACGGCTGAGCTCAGGAGCGTCAATGGACTGGGGCCCACTGTGTCCCAAGCCATTGTGGCGGAGCGCAAGTCCGGTAAGTTCAAAAATTGGGCTGATTTTATTAAACGAGTCAAAGGTGTTGGTGACGCCCGCGCCAACAAGTTGTCAAAAGCTGGCTTAACCATCAACAACATGCCACTGAACAAGTAGCACGTCTCGGGCAGCGGGGAGCTATCTGATGCCCCTGCTTGCGCCCCTACAATGAGACATCACAAGAACGCCACTTCTACGCGCCTCAAATATGTATCCAGTTCTCGCAATGTGTGTCGGTGCCAGCCTAGGTGCCATCAGCCGCTGGCAACTTAGCCTGTGGTTCAACCACAGCGGCCATGCCAGTATTGCCATAGGCACGCTGAGTGCCAACTGGATTGGCGCTTACTTGGTTGGCATGGGTTTTGTGTTTTTACAAACCCACACTGCACTGGATCCCATGTGGCGTTTGCTGCTGATGACAGGCTTTCTGGGAGCGCTAACCACCTTCTCCACGTTTTCAATTGAAACGGTTAATTTGCTGCAAACAGGTCAATTCTTAGACGCACTGATCAACTCGGCATTGCATCTAGTAGGCTCTCTGGTGCTGACGTACGCTGGCATTCAGACAGCGCAGTGGCTGTGGGCTCATTCGCCTTCGTAAGGCTTCAGCTACACGCCACACACCAGCCCAGGTTCGTTGTGAGGTGTTTCTAGTCGCTCCTTGGCAGAACCCACCCCCATATCACGCGGCAATGTGACATTGTTTTTGACAGCCAAAATTTCTGCCATGACACTCACGGCAATTTCAGGCGGTGTTTTGCTGCCAATATAAATACCAATAGGGCCGCGCAAGCGATCCATACCCGCTTCAGTTTGTTCGAAATGCTCGATCATGCGCTGCTTGCGTGTCGCATGGTTGCGCCGTGAACCTATTGCTCCCACGTAGAAAGCTGGCGTGTTCAAAGCCTCTAGCAATGCCAAATCATCTAGTTTGGGGTCATGCGTCAAGGCCACCACACAACTGCGAGAATCAGGTGCAAAGGCCAGTACCTCGTCATCAGGCATGGTGCTGACCACATGCGCAGCGGGCACTTGCCACGCGCCGCGGTATTCATCGCGCGGGTCACACACAGTGACAGAAAAGCCGCTGAACAAAGCCATGGTGGCCAAATACTCGCTCAACTGGCCAGCGCCAATGATGAGCATGCGGTAACCAGGGCCAAACGTGTTGACCAATGTTTGCGCATCCAGCTTCAGAGCCTCTGGCGTTTTGCTGACTGTACAAACAGCCATACCGCTCGTTAAATCCAAACTGCGACACACCAGACGGCCTTGGTCTAGGTGCGTCACCAGCTCGGCCAGTTGGGGTGCATGTGGGTCAAACTCTAATAACAACTCCAAAGTGCCACCACAAGGCAGGCCAAACCGGTGTGCCTCATCGGCACTCACACCGTAGCTCACAGGCTGTGGCGCACCCATTGGAATAGCTGCATCTTTATTGCTGTCGTGATGACATGAATAAGCCAAGGTGTAGCGGTTGATGAGGTCGTCCTCAATGCAGCCGCCAGACACTGAGCCCACAACTGCACCGTCTTCTCGCATGGCCATGATGGAGCCCACAGGCCGAGGCGATGAGCCCCATGTGCGCACAACAGTGGCCAATAAAGCCCTGTGCCCTGCAACACGCCAGTCGCGCAATGTCCGCAATACTGTGAGATCTAGGTTGTCCATGTCTATCGTCCTGTAGGTCTAGTCTGACTGTGCTTTCTATGCACTCAACAATAAATAGGCCACTATGCCGACTACAGCAACACCCAACATCCAATTGATGCTCTTGGACGCGCCAGCTGTTTCAACTGCAGCGCCATCAGATTTGGTCTGTGGTGCCTTTGATGTTTCTGAACTGGCTGAGCTTGTAACTGGCGCCGCGGCACCGTGCTGCTCGGCCAAGTGGTTGTCCATGCGCTTGAAAAAGTCATCGGCCATTTTTGAGGCCACGCCGTCTATCAATCGTTGACCCAATTGAGCCACTTTACCGCCCACTGTTGCGTGCGCGGTGTAGGACAGCAAGCAGCCACTGCCTTGGGGCGTTAATTTGACTTGTGAGGACCCTTTACCAAATCCTGCAGGGCCACCCTGACCTTCAAATTGTAATGTATAAGCATTAGGTGGGTCAACATCTTGCAACTTTATCACACCTGTGAATTTGGCAGAAACGGGCCCTATTTTCAAAGCCATGGCCATGTCAAATGTGTTGTCGCCTGTTGGCTCTACTTTTGTGCAACCGGGAATACATGCCATTAAAACAGCGGGGTCGTTGAGTGCCTCCCAAGCCGTTTTTTGGGACACACTTAGTTCGCGTGAGCCTTGCATCTCCATGAGAATATCTCCTGTTGTAACTGTAAAAAATTTAACGTGCCGTGCGCATCAACTGCGCAATGCTGCTGGCCAGCATATGCAGACTATCGACATTATGAACAGCCAACATGGCGTCGCAATGCGTACTCAGCAATTGTGCGCCCTGTGCAGTAGGCACGTATTGATCAAACCGCAGCAAAGGGTTAAGCCACAGCAAACGCTTGCTGTGCAAGCCTAGCCAAGACAAGTGCTGGTCCAAATGCTTAGGTTCACCTGTGTCCAAGCCGTCGCTGATCACCAGCACAATAGCGCGCGAACCACACAAGGCGTTGGCATGTTGTTGTTTGAATACTGTCAGGCTGTCGCCCAACTTGGTGCCACCGGCAAAGTCGGTGACCAATTCACTGACACGCTCCAGCATGCCATCGGTATCATCAAGGGCAAATGCAGAACTGAGATCGGTTAAGTGCGTACCAACAGCAAACACACGGCGTTGGCTGGGGCCATTGGGCGTGCCAGGTTTTGAAGACGCATGTAAAAAAGCCAGTAGCAGCCGCGTGTACCGCTCCATAGAGCCTGACACATCAACCATGATCACAAGCGGTGGGGCTTTAAGTTGTCTGGCGCGCAATGGCAGGCGAGCGCTCAACCCGTGTCCACGCGCGCTGTCCCTTAACAGGCGAGACCAATGCACACGCGAGCCGTTGCTTGCCAACTTATAACGCCGGCTGCGCCACTTGGGCAAGCCTAAATCAATCTGCTTGGCCAAGCGCATCACCAATAGGTATTCGCTAGCCGTCAGTGTGTTGAAGTCAGCATGTTTGATGCGATCAACCTCGCTGGCTGTCATCGCGGCATCCAGCTCAATTGGAGTTTCAGGCTGCAGCTTGCTGCCCATGGCATTGGCTTTGGGCGGACTTAAAGCCTCGCGAGAACGGGCGCGCTGTTTGTTGGGGTTGGCTTGACCTTGCGCGGTAGGCAGCATTTGGGACAACAACTGATTGGCCAATTTTGGATCGCGGAAATACGCGTCAAACAGCTCCCTAAACACCACCAAATCACCGTGCTGACTCACCAACACAGCCTCTAGTGCCGCTTGTACGTCGGGCTTGTTACGCAGGCCAACTGTGCGCAGTGCATCAAACACCAAGGCACTCCTACTGGCATCGCAAGCAATACCTGCGCGACGCAATGTTCGCAAAAAACCCACCACGTTGGCGGCCATTTTCCCACTCCGCGCATCGCCAAGGGCATGCTGGCCTGATGGCTTGTTCACAGGACGCTCATGCTGTACCAAGGTCACCTGCCGCTTGCTGCGCAGAAGCTTCCAACACATCGGCTGCAAAGGCTTGCGACATGGCCGCTATATCGTCTTTTTGCTTGAACAAAATACCGGCGGTATCTTGAATCACTTCAGGATCTACCACCAAGGTGTCTAACGCCACCAACGCCTTGGCCCAGTCGACACTTTCAGCGATACCAGGCGCGCGTTGAAACGCGTTGCTAAACGGCATGCTGCGCAACTGCCCCACTACTGCAGCCACTTGAGCCGTCAGTTCTGGCGCGGCATTCGGGACGCGGGCTCGCACAATGGCCAACTCGCGCTCACGGTCTGGATAATCCAGCCAGTGGTACAAACAGCGACGCTTCACCGCATCATTCAATTCGCGGGTGCGGTTGCTGGTCAATATGGTGACGGGCTGCTGCACAGCTTTAACAGTTCCCAGCTCAGGAATACTAACTTGGTACTCACCCAAGTACTCCAGCAAAAATGCTTCAAAGGGCTCGTCGGCGCGGTCAACTTCATCTATGAGCAACACAGCACCTGGTGCTGGCGCTTGCAAGGCTTGCAACAGCGGGCGGGCGATTAAAAATCGAGGGTCGTACACTGCGCGCTCTACGTCTGCGGGGGCGCTAGAAGGCTGCCCTTCTAAGGCGCGCATATGCAGCAACTGTGCTGTGTAGTTCCACTCGTATAAGGCTTCTCGTTGCTCCATGCCATCAAAGCACTGCAGACGAATCATTGGTCTAGACAGGACTTGTGACAACGCTTTGGCAAGCTCTGTTTTGCCAACACCTGGTTCGCCCTCTAGCAACAAAGGCCGCTCAAGTTTCAATGCTAAAAACACCGCTGTGGCCAAACGTCTGTCTGCGTAATAGCCAACACCTTCAAGGGCTTTAATTAAATCATCTATTGATTGGGG
>CALBWZ010000382.1 GCA_937893415.1 uncultured Comamonadaceae bacterium
GTTTGAGCTTGTTGCGCATTGGCCTGTATTGTGCAACGCCTTGAGTCTCCTTTTTTTGGCATACGTTGTATTGTTGCTTTATGGTCATACCCGTGCGTGACCAGACTGCGGCGACAATAGGGGTTATGGCTACACAACATTGGCACGATGTGCTTTTTTCCCAGGGTTTTGGTACGCGCCGCGTTTGCGCAGGCGTGGTGCAGCAAGGCTTGCTCAGCTATGCCGGCGAGGTGGTCGCTGATGGCTTTGACGAGGTTGACACCACAGGGCTGCACTTCGAGGTGCAAGGCGTTGCGTGGCAGTACCACGACGTTGCTTACTTGGTACTACACAAGCCGTCTGGCTACGAGTGTTCACACAAACCATCACTGCATCCCAGCATTTACAGCTTGCTGCCTGCCCCTTTGCGCCAGCGAGGCGGTGGTGCCGCAGCAGGTGTACAAGCCTTGGGCAGGTTAGACCAAGACACCACGGGTTTGCTGGTGTTGTCTGACGATGGAAAATTTATACACCGACTCACCTCTCCCAAACACCACGTGACCAAGGTCTACGAGATCACCACCAAGCATGCGGTGGATGCCCAACAAATCGACAAGCTGTTGGCGGGTGTGGTGCTAGACGACAGCCCCAAGCCAGTGGCTGCCTTTGCGGCTGAGCAAACTGGCGAGTACAGCTTGCGCCTCACATTGACAGAAGGCAAATACCACCAAGTTAAGCGCATGTTGGCCGCCGTCAGCAACCGCGTTGAAGGCTTGCACCGCAGCCAAATGGGAGCGCTTACGCTGGACAGCTTGCCAAGTGGCGAGTGGCGCTGGCTCACGCCTCAAGAGGTTGTTGCGCTTAGCGCAAAGACCACATAACGGTTGTTAACGCATACCGTTGCGCTGAGCCAATTCCACAAACAGTGCACTGTGGTCTAGGTCGGCCAAGCCGTTGTTGATGGCCTGGGCGTACAGGTCTTCAAACATGGCAGTGACTGGTGCTTCAAAACCTAAGCTGTGCGCTGTGCTCAACGCATTGCGCATGTCTTTGAGTTGCACTGCCATGGCGGCACGTTTGGTAAAATCACGGTCCACCATGCGCTGGCCATGCAAGTCCAAAATACGGCTTTGGGCGAAGCCCCCGCTGATGGCTTCACGTACCTTGGCCATGTCAGCACCGCCTTTCTCTGCCAGCAACAAGGCCTCGGCCACAGCGCCAATGGTGATGCCGACAATCATTTGGTTGGCCAGTTTGGCGAGTTGGCCCGAGCCGCTGGGGCCCACATGGATAGCCCGTCCCAATGGCGCGAACACGGCTGTCAGTAGCTCAAATACAGCGATGTCACCGCCTGCCATGATGGCCAACAGGCCTTGTTCAGCACCTACCGTGCCACCAGACACTGGTGCGTCTATGTGCTTCAACCCCAAGTTTGCCAGTTGCTGTGCATGGGTTTGCGCTTGAGCAGGTGCAATAGAGGACATATCTACAACCACAGCATGGGCCTGCATGGCTTTCGCTACGCCTTGGGTGAACAGCACATGACCTACCGCATCGCCGTCTTGCAGCATGGTGATGACCACATCAGCCTGCGCTGCCGCTTGCGCGGCTGTGGCGGCTACGGTGGCACCAAACGCATCCAAGGCTTGCGCCTTGTCTGGCGAGCGGTTCCATACGTGCACCTCTAAGCCAGCGTTTAATAAACGTTTGGCCATGGGTGCACCCATGAGGCCTGTGCCCAGCACAGCAATGGTCTTGATGTTCATAGCGGTGGTTACATTAACAAGTGTTCGCCGGCGTTGTCACCGCCCAAAATGACATAGTTCACTTTGCGCACATCCATGAGCGTGGTGCCGCCGCCGTAAGAAATGGAGCTTTGAACGTCTTGCTCCATCTCAATCAATGTGTTGGCCAGCTTGCCTTTAATGGGCTCTAGAATGCGCTTGCCTTCCACGTGCTTGTACTCGCCTTTGTTGAAGTCGCTGGCTGAGCCGTAGTACTCTTTAAACAGCTCGCCGTTGACCTCAACGGTGGCGCCAGGCGACTCTTCATGGCCGGCGAACAATGAGCCAATCATGACCATGGACGCGCCAAAGCGTACGCTCTTGGCAATGTCGCCGTGGCTGCGAATGCCGCCGTCAGCAATGATGGGTTTGGTGGCCACGCGCGCGCACCACTTCAGCGCTGACAACTGCCAGCCGCCAGTGCCAAAGCCTGTTTTGAGTTTGGTGATGCACACCTTGCCTGGGCCTACGCCTACTTTGGTGGCGTCTGCCCCCCAGTTTTCAAGGTCTATGACGGCCTCTGGCGTTGCCACGTTGCCGGCAATGACAAACGAGCTTGGCAAGTGCTGTTTGATGTAACCGATCATGTCTCGCACGCTATCTGCATGGCCGTGTGCGATGTCTATGGTGATGTATTCAGGCACCAGACCTTGTGCTTTAAATTGGTCAACGGTGTCGTAATCGCCCTGCTTAACGCCCAATGAAATAGAGGCGAACACGCCGGCTGAGTGCATGTCACGCACGAAAGCAATGTTGTCTAAATCGAAGCGGTGCATGACATAGAAGTAGCCGTTGTCGGCCAACCACTTGCAAATCGATTCGTTGACCACAGTTTTCATGTTGGCGGGGACAACGGGCAAGCGAAATGTGCGCGGGCCTAAGGTGACGCTGGCGTTACATTCAGAGCGGCTTTGAACGCGGCACTTGCGTGGCAACAGTAAAACGTTGTCGTAGTCAAAAATTTCCATGATGCATGTATTCCAAATTTTCAATATTGAAAGGATGCATGCCGCCACAGGCAATAGCCTCAGCCGACATGAGCAGCACTTGGTTTGACACCGGTAGGTTTGCGTGTCGCTGATGACTAGGCAAAAAAAACCGGACGCCAAAATACTTGGGCCCGGTGTCTGATTCTACCTAGTTTAAATGAGAACTTGTTGTTACAGTTTCGCGTCCTGTTGTTAAGTTGCTGGCATATCACCCATGGATGTGCCCTCGCCTTGCAAGGCCACACGCCTGGCTTGCAAGTCGCGGTAGCGCACCAGGGCGCTGGGATCTGTTTCGGCTTGGGATATGGCCTCATTTTCTAACAGCTGCAAGTGCTCAATCAGCATGCGGCGCATGAGTTCGCGCAGCTCTGCTTGCGTTTCAACTGCGTCTTCGCTGCCCAAGGTGTTCGCCTGTTCAACCGCCCTGGCGGCTTGCATTGCAAAGGACTGATCGCGCATGGCCATTTGCAGTGCAGCCCAAGGTTGAGGGCCGTGGTCGTGCCATTGGGCTTCAAGCCACGTAAAAAGCGAACCAAATGGCGGGTCTTGCTCGGCCAATAGGTGTTGTTCTTCGGTGCTGAGCCAACCCCACGCGTTGGGTGTCGTGAGCACCACGCGCGCCACGTGATCAACCCTGCTGGTGACGTGGCCGCGCCCCGATTGGTAAGTGGGCTTGGACTTTTGCCATGCGCGCTTGCCTTGTGTTGGCGAGCGGCTGAATGTGCTGGTGCCGTAGCTGTCGCTGTGGTCATAGCTGTTGTTGTAAGTGGTGTCTGCGCCGCTATAAGGCGGGCTTTGTGAGCCGCCGCTGTTGCTGCTGTGTTGGGTCGAAGCCCCTGCGGCTTTGCGCGTTGGGTAGCGTTTGGCGTTGGCCTGCCACACGTCAAGTACCTCGTGCGAGCCTAGGTTGGAGCCTTCGGCCAATTCGGTCAGCAGCTGACGTTTGAGAGCGCCATCTGGCAAGGCTGTCCACAAAGGTTGGGCAGCGCTCAGCATGTGTGCGCGGCCTTCAGCGGTGGCCAAATCTAAATCTGCGCCTGCTGCGTCAACTAAAAAGCGGCTCAGCGGCGTGGCTTTGGCCACCATGTCCTCGAAGGCTTGTGCACCATTGGCGCGAATAAAGCTGTCTGGGTCATGCTCAGCAGGTAAAAATAAAAATTTTACCGAACGGGTGTCAGTGGCATAGGGCAGGGCGGCCTCAAGTGCTTTACGTGCGGCACGTCGCCCAGCGCCATCGCCGTCAAAACTAAACACCACGTTGTCGGTGAACCTGAACAGCTTGTGCATGTGGTCAGCCGTGCAGGCAGTGCCCAAAGTGGCCACCGCATTGCCAAATCCCATCTGCGCCAGCGCCACCACGTCCATATAGCCCTCGGTGACCAGCGCATAACCACGCTCTCGCATGGCGGTGCGGCCTTCAAACAAGCCATAGAGCTCACGCCCTTTTGAAAACAGGGGTGTTTCTGGTGAGTTGAGGTATTTGGGTTCGCCCTTGTCGAGTACGCGGCCACCAAAGCCAATGACCTCGCCTTTGACGTTGCGAATGGGGAACATGATGCGGTCGCGAAAGCGGTCGTAGCGCTTGGCGTTGGCAGGGTCTTGTTCGGCGTTCCCGTCATCGTCTGGTGTGGTGACCATGCCGCATTCCACCAACGCTTTGTCGGCGTAGTCTGGAAATACATTGGCCAAATGCCGCCAGCCTTCTGGGGCGTAGCCCATGGCAAAGATTTTGGCAATTTGACCAGTTAGGCCGCGCCCTTTGAGGTAGTCCACCGCACGTGGGTTGTTTTTCAGGGCGACTTGGTAGCTGCTGGCAGCCTTGCTCATGAAGTCGCCAAGGCTGTTGTGTTGCTCGCGTTTGGCTGCGGCTTGGGCTCTATCGGCTGGACTGGCTTGCTCTTCAGGCACATTGAGGCCCATTTGTTGTGCCAAGTCCTGCACGGCTTCTACAAAGCCAGCGCCGGTGTGGTCCATTAAGAAACCAATGGCGTTGCCGTTTTTACCGCAGCCAAAGCAGTGGTAGAACTGTTTGCTGGGGCTGACTGAAAAAGATGGCGACTTTTCGCCATGAAATGGGCACAAGCCCATGAAGTTAGACCCCCCTTTTTTCAGCTGAACGTGCTTGCCCACCACGTCGACAATGTCGGCGCGGGTGAGCAAGTCTTGGATAAAGCTTTGAGGAATGGCCACGCGCTATTGTGCCTAAAAGTGAAAAGGCACCTGCGCGGCTTGGTCAACTGCGATGGCGTTAACTGCGTTTTATTTTGGCGTTAACCGAATGGCGCCGTCTAAGCGAATGACTTCGCCGTTCAGCATGTCATTTTCAATGATGTGCTTGGCCAGCTTGGCGTAGTCGGCGGGTGTGCCTAATCGGCTGGGAAAGGGGACCCCTGCAGCCAGCGCATCTTGCAGCTCTTGGGGCATGCCAAACAGCATGGGTGTGCCAAAAATACCAGGGGCGATGGTCATGTTGCGGATGCCGCTGCGCGCCAAGTCACGTGCAATAGGCAGCGTCATACCCACAATGCCACCTTTGGAGGCTGCATAGGCGGCTTGGCCAATTTGTCCGTCATAGGCGGCTATGGAGGCCGTTGAAATTAGCACGCCACGCTCACCAGTGGATTGCGGTGTGTTGGCGCCCATGGCGGTGGCGGCCAAGCGAATCATGTTGAAGCTGCCCACCAAGTTGACGGTCACCGTTTTGGCAAAGGTGGCGAGGTCGTGCGCACCGTTTTTACCAACGGTTTTTTGGGCTGGCGCAATGCCAGCGCAGTTGACCAAGCCAAACAAAGGGCCCATTGCGCAAGCCGCGTCAACGGCAGCTTGCCCGTCAGCTTCGTTGCTGACATCGCATTTTATAAACTGTGCGCCTATGGCTGCGGCGATAGCCTCACCTTTGTCGACTTGCATATCGGCAATCAAAACCTGTCCGCCATTGTCAATCAGCATGCGTGCTGTGCCTTCGCCCAAGCCGGAAGCGCCTCCGGTCACTATGAATACATTGCCTTTGATGTCCATGCTGTCGTTTCCTGTGTGTGTCGATGACGTGAAGTTGAAATAAACAGTGTTGTGATTGACGTTGACGTTGACGTAAACGTCAATCATAAAAAATCAATGGTAATGCAAAACAGGGCTCGCGTGATGGGCAAGCGTGTCTGCTGGTTCAATTCCCGCTGTTTACGCCATGCTGAGCTGTTGTTCAGCCTTGCTCATCCATACCTTGGCGCTGCATGGATACCCGCATGCTTTCTGTAATCTGTTTGGCTATTGCCACATATTCTGGGTTGTCGTGGCCTGGCACACCTGGTTTGTAGACCTCTGCCAATTCAAGCATACCGTTGCGGTCGGCTTGTTCGAATTGGTTGCGCAAGTGGGTGGCTTGTGCGGTGTCCAAGCCCATGGCCTCGAGGGTTGAGCGCCCCATGCGCAATGAGCTGTCGTAGGTTTCTCGAATAACGTCACGGCAGCCGGTAGCCCACAGCTCGAACACGTGCGTGCGATCCATTGCGCGCGCAATCACGTGCACATGTGGCCAGTTGTGGCCAACGTATTGCGCCAACCCTGTGATTTGTTCGCGTCCATCAATGGCGATGACCAACACCTTGGCTTGAGCAATACCCGCGGCTGCCAGCAGGTCGGGGCGTGTGGCGTCGCCAAAATAAGCCTGAAAGCCAAACGTGCGTATGACCTCCAGTTGTTTTGAGCTGAAGTCAATCACGGTCGTGTTGTACTGCGCACTTCCCAACATGCGGTTGACGACGCCGCCAACGCGGCCATGCCCGGCAATGATGATGTCAGATTGATGCGCAATGCTGTCGCTGGGGCGCTGTTGTTGCGAGGCCGTTAAGCGCGGGACAATAACGCGCTCAAACGCAATGAACATCGCTGGCGTTAGCAGCATAGACAAGGCGACTACCAGCAACAACTGGTCAGCCAAGACCTGGGGGATGATGGCTTGACCCACCGTAAAAGTTAAGAGTACAAAGCCAAACTCACCCGCTTGGGCCAGCCCTAGGGTCACGAGCCACCGGTCTGTGCCGTTGATACCAAACACCACGCTCAGCACCCACAGCACCAGCGCCTTGATCGCAATCAACCCAAGCGTTAAGCCAAGTACCGTACCCAGATCAAACAACAACAGCTCAAAGTTAATGCCCGCACCAACCGTCATAAAAAACAATCCCAACAGCAAGCCTTTAAAAGGGTAGATGTGCGACTCCAACTCGTGGCGGTATTCGCTGTTGGCCAGTACAACACCGGCTAAAAATGTGCCCAACGCCGGAGAAAGTCCGACCAAGCTCATGAGCAAGGCAATACCAACCACCATGCCTAATGCGGTGGCTGTGAACAACTCGCGCAAATTGGCCATGGCAATAAACCGAAACACCGGTCGCGTTAAGCGCGAACCAACCAGGACCACAGCCGCCACAGCTGCTGCGGTGACCAAGCCTGCGGCCCAACCCGGCAAGCCGGCTACCAAGCTCAGCGATGACGCATGGTCAGCCATGTCGGTTGAAGGGTTGCTGGCGCTGGATTCGTTTGACACGTTGGATGCCAGACTTAGCAATTCTGTGCTGGCCAGCAGCGGCAGCAAGGCCAGCATGGGCATGACTGCAATGTCTTGAAACAGCAACACCGAAAAACTAGCTTGCCCGCCTTGACTTTTAAACAAACCTTTTTCATTCAGTGTCTGCAGCACGATAGCCGTCGAGGACAGCGAAAACACCAACCCCACAGCCAGACTGACTTGCCAGGTGTAGCCTAGCGCGATGAAGCCCATCATCACCAATGCGCAGGTCAATCCCACTTGCAGTCCACCCAAGCCTAGAAGGCGGTGTCGCATAGACCACAGCAGTTTTGGCTCTAGTTCCAAACCCACTAAAAGCAGCATCATCACGACGCCAAACTCTGCCACATGCTGAATCGACTCAACCTGCACGTTCAGGACTGACAACAGGGGGCTGATGACCATGCCTGCCATCAAATAACCCAATACCGACCCCAAGCCAAGCCGTGAAGCAATTGGTACTGCAATGACGCCAGCAGCCAAAAATAAAAATATGAGAAGCAGTAGGTCGGTCATGAGATTGAGGAGGGGTGGTCAATGGTTACTGATCGGCTAACAGAGTAGCAGTCAAAAGCTAGTCGCTAGGTGCCAGGTGCTCAATAATGTGACTGCATGGTTTACCGCCAAGATACAAGCCAGCATAACAGCAGTTGCGCCGAAGATAACTAAATAGTATTCATGTGTATGTGGGATTTTAATGTATCAACCGGTTGGTTGTCATTCGTCTTGGATAAACAGCCGGCTCGCCGTTGCACAAAGAAATTCATGCCGTTGGCAAGGTGCCCTAAGATCTGCCCCATATGACCTGCACACACACACGCACTGTTCGGTTAACGCCTGCACCTGTACAAGCAACTGCATTGACGCTTGCCGCAGCTGCCTGGACACAACGGCTGGTGGCATTCACTGCGGCGCTGATGTTGGGCGCCTGTTCGGTCTTGCAACCCAATTTGCCGCCTGAAGAGCCTACCAAGCCAGTGCCAGTCCTCACCGTGGCCAAATTGCCAAGCGTTGGCTTGGCCTTGGGCGGCGGTGCCGCCAGGGGGTTTGCACATGTGGGTGTGCTGCAAGTACTGGATGAGGCTGGCATCAAGCTGGACTTGTTAGCAGGCACGTCCGCCGGCAGCGTGGTGGCCGTGTTGTACGCCAGCGGTTTGTCAGGTGCCGCCCTAGAGCAGGCTGCTTTGGGTTTGAATGAAACGACCTTGGCTGATTGGATGATGCCTTGGGGCAACCGCGGCATGTTGCGCGGTGCGGCACTCGCCAAGTACGTCAACGAGCAAGTGAAGGGCTCCTCATTGCAGGCCATGCCCAAGCCAGTTGGCGTGCTGGCCACCCAGCTTGACAGCGGTAACCCTGTGCTATTTCAGCGCAGGGATGCTGGCGAAGCGGTGCGAGCCTCGTCGGCTGTACCAGGTGTGTTTATGCCGGTTCCGATAGGCGGGCAAGAGTATGTAGATGGCGGGTTGGTCGCCCCGGTGCCCGTGAGCTTTGTGAAACAAATGGGCGCACAACTGGTGATCGGTGTGGACATATCCAGTCCACCTTCAGCCACGCCCGCCAATGACACCTTGGGTTTGATGCTTCAAACGTTTTCCATCATGGGTCAGCGCTTGAATGGTTTTGAGTTGGTGGGTGCCGATGTGGTGGTGAGGCCTAACTTGCAGCACATTGGCTCAGCTAATTTTGCTGCACGCAAGCAGGCCATTGCAGCGGGGCGCACCGCTATGCTGGCCGCGCTGCCCCTGCTGCGCCGGGTCATACAAGCAAAAACCACTTGGGTAACGGCCAACTAGGGCCTGACTCCAAGTGGTTTCTGTTTGAGATGTTTGAACTCACTGGCTTTATTTGGATTTGTCACCAGACAGCTTGAGCATGTCAGTGCCTTCGCCATGCGTGAGCAAGCCAGCCTTGCTATAAGTGTTGAGCTTGGCACGGGTATCTACGATGTCTAGGTTGCGCATGGTGAGTTGACCAATGCGGTCTCTTGGGCTGAACATAGACGCGCCGCGCTCCATTGTTAGGCGCTCTGCTTCATAGGTGAGGTTGGCTGACTCGGTGTTCAAGATCGAGTAGTCATTACCGCGGCGCAGCTCCAGGGTGACCTCGCCAGTAATGGCGCTGGCAACCCAGCGCTGGGCGGTCTCACGCAGCATGATCGCTTGAGGGTCAAACCAGCGGCCTTGGTATAGCAAACGACCCAATCGCAAGCCGCTCATGCGGTATTGCTCTATGGTGTCTTCGTTGTGAATGCCTGTTACCAAGCGCTCGTAGGCGATGTGCAACAGCGCCAAGCCTGGGGCTTCGTAGATGCCGCGGCTCTTTGCTTCAATGATGCGGTTTTCTATTTGGTCGCTCATGCCCAAACCGTGTCGCCCACCAATGCGGTTGGCTTCCAAAATAAGCTCAACTGGGTTGGCAAAGGTTTGGCCATTCAAGGCAACAGGTTGGCCTGCTTCAAAGCGCACGGAAACGGTTTCGCGTTTGACCTCAACCTCGTCTTTCCAAAATGCCACGCCCATGATGGGTTGCACAATGTGCATGCCACTGGCCAAGCTCTCAAGGTCTTTGGCTTCGTGGGTTGCGCCCAGCATGTTGGAGTCTGTGGAGTAGGCTTTTTCTGACGACATCTTGTAGTCAAAACCAGCAGCCTGCATAAAGGCGGACATTTCCGCGCGACCGCCTAGTTCGTCAATAAACTGCTGGTCCAACCAAGGCTTGTAAATTTGCAGCGATGGGTTGGTCAGCAAGCCATAGCGGTAAAACCGCTCAATGTCGTTGCCTTTGTAGGTGCTACCGTCGCCCCAAATATTGACGTTGTCGTCACGCATGGCGGCGACCAGCATGGTGCCAGTGACGGCACGGCCAATGGGTGTGGTGTTGAAGTAGGTGTTGCCACCAGTGGAAATATGAAATGCGCCGCTTTGCAACGCTGCAATACCTTCTTGCGCCAACTGCGCACGGCAGTCAATTAACCGTGCTGCTTCGGCGCCGTAAGCCATAGCTTTGCGGGGTATCTCGTCGTAGTCAGGCTCGTCTGGCTGGCCTAAGTTTGCGGTGTAGGCAAACGGTACAGCGCCTTTTTGACGCATCCACAGCAACGCGGCGCTGGTATCCAAGCCGCCGGAAAAAGCAATGCCGACCTTTTGGCCAGCGGGTATGTGTTGAAGAATGGTGGACATGGTGTGTTGGATTTGCTCAGGTCAATCTAATATCGATGGTAATTGTAGAGGCAGCTAGGCATACCTTGATGCAAGGGTTGGCAGCCTAGTCGATCAAGGCACGCCAATCGGTTGGTACAAAACCAACCGTGATGCGGCCATTAGGCCAGCGCACCACCGGGCGTTTGATGATGCTTGGGTAGGTTTTGGCCAGTGTTTTTGCGCTGACGACATCGACCACTGCGCGTTGCGTTTCAGGGTCTAGCGTGCGCCATGTCGTGCCTTTTGTGTTGATGACCGTTGCCCAATCATGGGCGGCAAACCAGCTATCCAGTTCGGCTTCATTGGGGAGGCCTGCCTTTTTAAAGTCGTGAAACACAGCGTTGACACCGCGTTCGTTCAGCCAGACTCTGGCTTTTTTGACGGTGTCGCAGTTGGATATACCAAAGATGGTGACGGTGCTGGCTGTGTTACTCATGGGTGTATTTTGCACGGCTGCGCACTGGCCTTGGTGGACTGACACAATAGAAGCCAAGACATAATTGGCGACCATGACAACAACACCTAACCTACAAACCACCGCAACCGCAACGCCACCTGAACAGCAGCCAACGCGCAGCTTGCAACAGTGGCTAGACGTGATAGGAGCTTCACACCCTGTGGCCATTGACATGGGTTTGGACCGCGTGAAAGAGGTGGTGGCACGCATACCAGGCCAATTGGTGATGAGCTGCCCGGTTATTACGGTGGCTGGTACCAACGGAAAAGGCTCTACTTGCGCCATGTTAGAAGCTGTGCTGATGCAGTCTGGCTATCAAACAGGGGTCTACACCTCGCCACATTTGGTGCAGTTTGAGGAGCGTTGTCGCTTGTTTGAAGAACACGTGACCCCTGAACAGCTGTGTCAGGCGTTTGACGTGGTTGAGCAAGCCCGTGTGTTGGATGGCCAAGCCGTCAGCTTGACCTATTTTGAATTCACCACGTTGGCGATTTTGTGGTTGCTGCAGCAAGCCAAGTTAGACGTGGTGATTTTGGAGGTGGGGCTGGGTGGGCGTTTAGACGCCGTCAATGTGATTGACACCGACTGCGCCATCATCACCAGCGTAGACATTGACCACACCGAGTTTTTGGGTACCACCCGGGAGGCCATTGGTTTCGAAAAAGCCGGCATCATGCGTCAAGGCAAGCCGGTTATTGTGAGTGACCCTGTGCCGCCACAAAGCGTGGTGGACCACGCAACAGCCATTGGGGCCGACACCTGGCTGCTGGGGCGAGATTTCAATGTGTCTGGTGACAAACAGCAATGGGGCTGGGCAGGGCGCGGCAGGCGTTACAGTGGCCTAGCCTACCCAGCTCTTCGCGGAGCCAACCAACTGCTCAATGCCGCAGGCGTGTTGGCTGCGCTCGAAGCTTTGCGCCCTCAGCTGCCGGTTACGGCGCAGTCTATCCGAGCGGGTTTGTCGCTGGTAGAGCTGCCAGGACGCTTTCAAATTGTTCCTGGTGAGCCGACTTTGGTGTTGGATGTGGCGCACAACCCGCATGCGGTTGCCACGCTCACGGCCAATTTGGACGCCATGGGCTATTACCCCAGCACCCACGCAGTGTTTGGGTGCATGGCTGACAAAGATGTGGCCAACATGTTGGCCACGGTTGGCCCCTTGGTCGACCACTGGTATTTCACCGATTTGCCGCTGCCCCGAGCCCTTGGCAGCGTGCAGCTTCAGGCTTTAGCTCAAGCAACAGCAGAAACGCAAAAGGCCAGCGCCCAGTGCTTTACCAGCCCACAACTGGCTTTGGATGCAGCCGTGGCCAAAGCCAGTCCCACTGATAGAATCATTGTCTTTGGATCTTTCTTCACCGTTGGCGGCGTATTGACCAATGGCATACCCCCGTTTAGAGGCCAAACACCTCAAAGCTTGAGTTCGTTGAACTGGCATCAAC
>CALBWZ010000383.1 GCA_937893415.1 uncultured Comamonadaceae bacterium
TATCAACGCATGGGCCTAGCCATAAAGCCACCACCGTTCGCCTCACAGCAAGCGACTTGAACGCCGAGAATGCCGATCGGTCATTATGACAAGCCCAAAGTGAAGACTGCGAATGTGGATAATCGTGGGTTGGACCGATGGATATTGTTAAATACCAACTATTCCAGCCGACACCTCACCGCCAGCAATTGTTTTTTGTTTTGACTCAAGCCCACACCCTCATAGATCAAGCCAACCCATTGGCTGTTATTGCCACCGACATGCACTTGGTCGACGAGGTCATACGCGATCGCCTGCACAGCGATGTGGCGCTGGTATCTCAAGTCTCTCAATACATCATTCAAAGCGGTGGCAAGCGCCTGCGCCCATCTTTGCTCCTCATCATGTGTGGCGCCATTGGGCACACCAACCCGCACCGTCACACACTGGCAGCCGTGATTGAGTTTATTCATACCGCCACTTTGTTACACGACGATGTGGTGGACGAATCCACCATGCGCCGCGGAAAAGATACTGCAAACGAGTTGTTTGGTAACGCAGCAAGTGTCTTGGTAGGTGACTTTTTGTACTCGCGCGCGTTTCAAATGATGGTTGACGCTGGCAACATGCGTATCATGCAAGTGCTGTCCGATGCCACCAACGTGATTGCAGAAGGCGAGGTGCTACAGCTCATGAACATGCACGATGCACAGCTCAGCCGCGCTGACTATTTGCATGTTATTCAGTCTAAAACAGCCAAGCTATTTCAGGCTAGTACGCGTTTGGCAGCCATCTTGGGCGCTTGCGATCACGCAACAGAGACTTCTTGCGCTGAATACGGTGAAGCTTTGGGTACTGCGTTTCAAATCATTGACGATGTGCTGGACTACGAAGGCGACACACAAGCGCTCGGTAAAAACTTAGGTGACGACTTGCGTGAAGGCAAGCTCACGCTGCCCGTTATTTGCACGCTTGAGCACGTCCAAGGCCCAGATAGGGACCTGATTGTTCACGCCATAGAGAGCGGGGACTTGTCGCAACTGGGCCGCATCAACAAGTTGATCCACCACCATGGGGGGTTAAGTCAGGCCCGCGAAATTGCGCAGCAAGAGGCCAAGCGTGCCATCGCGGCTATCAGCGCACTGCCAGACAACCCACATACGCAAGCGCTCAACGCACTGGGTCAATCGCTGCTGCTCAGACGCAGCTGATTGAACTTAAATCCTGCAGTCAGGGCTGAAGGTGCCTCACCCTTCGGTGCCTTAAGGCTTACAGTGCGGTGGCAAACGACTTGTCTGACCTGCCTCCACCACAGATATGCCCTTTTTCCGCTGTTCATTCAAACGCGTCCTTGCCCTAACTGCCTTACATTGATGCCGTGTTTATCTCGCGCAACCACTACGATCACTTAGACAAAGCCAGCGTGTTGACCTTGAGCCAATAACCAGGTGGTTCACCAAGATTTTTTGTACCGCTGGGCCTGGCAACATGGTTTAAAGACTTGGGCATGAACAACGTTGTCAAACTGGACTGCTGGGACAAGGGCCACATGAGCGGCGCGGATAATCACTTTGTTCCAGCTCACCATTGGAGTGCCCGCGGCTTGTTTGATAAAAATAAGCGTTTGTTGGGCGGCTCGATTGCCACCACGTCTGACGGGCGATTTTATTTTGCGGGTGACACAGGCTGGAGTGAAGACTTTGTCAACATCGGCCAGCGCTTTCCTGGCATTGATGTAGCGGCTATTCCCATTGGTGCCTATGCGCCAAGATGGTTTATGGGTGAGCAACACGTCAAACCCAAAGAAGCAGTGGTCATGTACCAAGCTATTGGCGCAGACCGTGCACTGGGGCACGTTTGAGCTGACCGACGAGTCACTGGATCAGCCGCCAAAAGACTTGGCGCAAGCCTTGGTTACAGCAGGCATTGCCAGCAACCTGTTCCGCGTGTTGGGCGTAGGAGAGGCTATCCCGCTGCGCTGATGGCTGACAG
>CALBWZ010000384.1 GCA_937893415.1 uncultured Comamonadaceae bacterium
TGTTTCGTCAATGTGCAATGACACGGTGCGCAATTGTTCAATGGCCTCGGTCAACCGCGGCCACTCATCATCATTCAACTTACCAGTGCGCAAGCGACCCTGATGAATGCGACCAATAGAGCCCACTACTCGAACAGCCAATTGGGCCGCACCCATTTCCATGGAAAACACAGCAACTGGCAATTGCTCATGCAACGCCACATGCTCAGCAATGTTGATTGCAAAGGCTGTTTTGCCCATAGACGGGCGGGCTGCCAACACCACTAGGTCACCAGCTTGCAAGCCAGAGGTCATCCTGTCCAGGTCTGGAAAACCGGTCGGCACACCCGTAATATCGTTGGGATTGTCGGCCATTTCCTGAACGCGGTCTAAGAGGTCTACGACCAACTTGTCCATTCCTTGAAAGCCCTGTTTCATACGCGAACCTTCCTCACCAATTTGGAAGATTTTTTGTTCGGCTTGGTCTAACACTTGCGCCACCGTTTTGCCCTGTGGGTTGAAGGCGTTGGTAGCAATCTCATCGCTGGCAGAGACCAGTTTGCGTAAGATACCTCGTTCTCGCACAATCTCGGCGTAGCGTCGAATATTGGCAGCGCTTGGCACGTACTGCGCCAAGTTGTTGAGGTAGGCCAAGCCGCCTGCTTCCGTGGCCTTGCCAATTCCCTGCAAGTGCTCAAACACAGTGATCACGTCGGCAGGCTTGCTGTTGTTGGTCAAGTCGTGAATAGCTTTGAAGATTAAACGGTGCTCAAACCGGTAAAAGTCATCGCTGCCTAGCAAGTCGGCGACCCTGTCCCATGCAGAGTTATCCAACAACAAACCACCTATCACGCTGGACTCAGCCTCAAGGGAATGAGGCGGCACGCGCAGCTGCGCTACCTGCCTATCGTGCGCGCTAAAGTCGGCGGTACTCAGGTAGTCTGGTTCAGGGGGTGAGAAGTCGTTCACGTTGGGGGTGCTTAATAAAGTTATGGGTGGTATCAACAACCAATTGGATATGTTAAGCCCTCAGCGCTGCGTCCTTGTGGATAATCCTGTGCACAGCCCTGTGGGTAAACAGTTGATTGGCTGTGGAAATACGTGGATAAGTTGCAGCCCGGCGAACTTATATTGAACTGACAACACTGGCATGTGATGTCTACCAAGACAACACACTTTACGATACACACATAAAAAAGCCGCCCAAGTTGCCTGGGGCGGCCATGTCATGTGGCGCGATAAGCGCTACAAACGTGTTGGCTTATGCAGCTTCACCGTTAACTTTGACAGAAACTTCCAAATGTACGTCTGTGTGCAAAGTAACTTCAACGCCGTACTCGCCAACCGACTTCAAAGGGCCATTGGGCATACGAACCTGCGCTTTTGCAATTGCAAAACCCATTTTTGTCAGTGCTTCAGCAATGTCAAGGTTGGTGATAGAACCGAACAAACGGCCATCAACGCCAGCTTTTTGGCTGACAGTAACCACAACACCAGCCATTTTTTCGCCAACAGCTTGTGCCGCAGACAGCTTTTCAGCTGCAGCTTTCTCAAGCTCTACGCGGCGAGCTTCGAACTCGGCAATAGCGGCTTGTGTAGCGCGACGTGCACGACCTGATGGAATCAGGAAGTTACGGGCGTAACCGTCTTTAACTTTAACTACATCACCCAATGAGCCTAGGTTCACGATTTTTTCTAAAAGAATAATTTGCATGACTGTAACTCCTTAAACCCGGTGCTGGTCAGTGTATGGCATCAATGCCAAGAAGCGCGCACGCTTGATGGCAGTGGTGACTTGACGTTGGTAAATGGCGCGTGTGCCGGTCAAACGTGCAGGAATAATCCTGCCATTTTCAGCGATGAAGTCACGCAATGTGTCTGTATCTTTGTAGTCAACCTGCTCAACACCGGCAACGGTGAAGCGGCAGAAACGCTTGCGCTTGAACAACAAAGTCTGTGTGTTGCGCTTGCGCTTGTTATCAAATTTTTTACGGGGTGCAGCCATGATGGGCCTTCCTTAAGATTTATGAGGTCAGAGACTGGGGTAACAGCTCTTGAATATGAAAAACCACGCCTTTACCGTTGCGAGATGTAGCCATAAAACCTGTGAATCCGTATTCGGTATTCAAGTCTTGCCTAGCTAGTGTTTGCGCTATGGCCCCAAATGCCAATGCTTTTATACGCAATTGAACTTGTCGCTCAATCCCAGCTTCTTTGGCCGTTGATTCGTGTTCTAGCCACAAATCTAAAGCAGCCAAACCGGCTGGTGTATAACGCAGGGTATTCAAAGCTTGCAAACGTGCGCTAAGCACAAACTGGTTGGTCAAAGCTTCACCTCAACTGTGCGGCAATTAAGCGGCGGTCTCCTGGTGTTGGGCTTTGCGAGCTTCTTCACGCTCAACAGACTTCATCATTGAAGAAGGCGTTGTTTCAGCTTTCTTCATTGACACTGTCATGTGGCGCAACACTGCATCGTTGAATTTGAAGGCGTGCTCCAATTCGTCCATTACCGGTTGATCAGCTTCGATGTTCAAGCACACGTAGTGGGCTTTGCTCAGCTTGTTGATCTGGTAGGCCAACTGGCGACGGCCCCAGTCCTCTTCGCGGTGGATCTTGCCACCGCCGGCCGTGATTTGGCCCTTGTAACGCTCCAGCATGGCTGGAACTTGTTCACTTTGGTCCGGGTGAACCAACATCACGATTTCGTAATGACGCATCTTTACTCCTTACGGATATATCCTTGTGGATGAAAAAACCACCCCTGAGCGTCGACACAGGGTGTGGCAAGGTTAGCCATAAATTATAGCCTTGTTTGCTGCTCCGTTAAAACAACTGCTACCGTTGCCTGCCGTGACGATGCCATTGTTACCAATACGTCTTCTAGGTATTCTTTGGATGGGTGCCATTTCTTACTTTTTGAAACCGTTTGAAAACGAGGGTCACACTGCTTAAACATCCGGCCCGGCGTAGCGAAGTCGCTGCACCATCCGCTGCACAGCCAAAGGTGGTGCTGGGGTCAACAGGCTTGCGATGACCAGCACAGCAAAGCCAACGGGTACGCCAAATACGCCAGCCGAAATAGACTGTATGCCCCACCACAACTGTGCCTCGCCTTGCACACCAAAGGCTTGGCGCAGCCAAGGGTGGGTCGTGGCCATATAAAAAATAGTAATGCCCAAACCGCTGAGCATTCCCAAAATAGCACCTGTGCTATTGGCCCGTTTCCAAAATATACCCAGCGTTAAAGCCGGAAAAAATGCCGATGCAGCCAAAGAAAATGCCGCCGAGACCAGGAACAAAATGTCAGCAGGTTTTTGTGCTGCGACGTAGGCGGCAGCCAAAGCTACAACCAACAACAACATTTTGGAAATGGTCACTCGACGCGCCGTAGAAGCCTTAGGGTCAATGAGCTTGTAATACAAGTCGTGGCTCAATGCGTTGGCCACTGTCAGCAACAGGCCATCGGCCGTCGATAAGGCTGCAGCCAAGCCCCCTGCGGCAATGAGGCCTGACACCACATAGTGCAAACCCGCAATCTCTGGGGTGGCCAACACAATGATGTCGCTTCCTATACTGAGCTCGTTCAGTTGCACCAAACCGTCTTTGTTGATGTCTGTGAGCGATAGCAAGGACGGGTCTACCTTGCTCCAAGCTGATACCCAAGCCGGTAAGTTATCGAACGATGAGCCTACCAAGCCGTTAAAAATTTCATACTTCACCATCACAGCCAATGCAGGTGCAGTCAGATACAGCAACAGAATAAAAAACAACGACCACGTCACGGACTGCCTAGCCGCACGCACGCTGGGAGTTGTGTAGTAACGCACGAGAACGTGTGGCAAAGCGGCGGTACCAAACACCAAACAAAACACCAGTGCTATGAAGTTGCGCCGTGAGGTATCAAAGCTGTCACGCTCTTGCTCGCTGCCATTGGGGTCGCCAGCGAAGGGTTGTGCATGGGGCGTCATACCGTTGAGTGGCTTCATTTTGGTGTTTGCCACTTTTAGCTGCGCGCGCCACTGACTCACAGCACCATCCAAGGTTCCTGGCATGGTTGCCAGCATGCGCTCTGCAGCAGCCCGTTCATTCAACGGCGCTTGTGCGGCTTTAAGGCTGGCAACCAAGGTCTGTGCAGCTTTGCGGTCAGCTCGCAAAGCATTGGCTGGACTTTGCAACTTTGCTTCTAGGTCTTTGGCTTGCTGGGCAAAAATTGCTTGAACTTCTAGTTCCCTAGGGTCGGATATGAGCGTTTGTTCAAGCTGCCCAACTTGTGCCAGCTGGTAACCGTAAGACAACTGGGGCACAGGGCTGCTGGTTTGCTTGATAGACAGCCACATCACAGGTATCAGAAATGCGACTATCAGCACAATGTACTGGGCGACCTGCGTCCAAGTGACTGCACGCATACCGCCCAAAAAAGAGCACACCAAAATGCCGCCCAAGCCCAAAAAAACACCCAACTCAAAGGCCACGCCGGTCAGGCGCGATGTGATGAGGCCCACACCGTAAATTTGTGCCACCACATACGTAAAAGACACCAAAATCACGGCCACCACGCCAATTAAGCGTGGCATATGACCACCGTAGCGCTCGCCTAAAAAATCGGGAATGGTGAACTGGCCAAACTTACGTAAATACGGTGCCAACAACAAGGCTACCAGCACATAGCCCCCAGTCCATCCCAAAACGAAGGCCAACCCTGTATAGCCACTGATGTACAAGGTGCCAGCCATGCCAATAAAACTGGCGGCAGACATCCAGTCGGCACCTATTGCCATGCCGTTGTACACCGCAGGCACGCTGCGACCAGCCACATAGTATTCGGTAGCGTCTGTGGTGCGACAAACCAGACCAATAGCTGCATAGACGCCAATGGTGGCGATTAAAAATACAAAACCAATCCAGCTTCTGGGCATGCCCATTTGCTCCAGCACACCCAACACCGCCAGAAGGGACACAAACGCCAAGGCATAGAGCAGGTATAGCTTGTTGAGCCGTGCCA
>CALBWZ010000385.1 GCA_937893415.1 uncultured Comamonadaceae bacterium
ACTTGCCGACCAGCAGCAAATGCGGCTGGCCACCTGCCGCATGGGCCGCCTGCATATGCCGCACGGTATTGCCAGCCACAGGCACCTTGGACAATTGGGCCCCAAAACGCTCGCCAATGCGTGTGATCAAGCCTGGCAAAGGCTTGCGACACTCGCAACCGTCGCTGAGCGTGTGGGGGCAGAAAAAGACTGCATCCACCCGCGCGCCGACACTGGCCAAGAGTTTGTGCATTTTTTTGTGAACGTCATTCAGTGTGCCGACGTCGAACAAACCACGTCCCAAACCAGACTGGTTGGTGGCCACCACCACACGCCAGCCAGCCTCGTTGAGCTTTGCCACAGCCTCCAGCGCGCCTGGTACCGGAATCCAGTCGTCTGCGCTTGTGATAAAAGCCAAGTCATCCACGTTGAGCGTGCCGTCTCTGTCCAATACGACCAATGGCATGTGATGGTTCATAACGTGGTAACTGTGGTGGGCATATAGACGGGGCAGTTAACAGCTTAGTTGTTGAATAGTTGAATGTGTGAATTGTTCAGCTGGCCAACTTGGACAAGTCTGCCACCCGGTTCATAGTAGCGTGTAACTGCGATAACAGGCCCAGTCGATTGGCTCTTATCGCAACATCCTCTGCATTCACCATGACGTTGTCAAAGAATGCGTCAACGGGTGCACGCAGCGCGGCCAAGGCCTGCAACGATGCTGTGTAATTGCCGGCCTCAAATGCGGCATCGGCCAATTTAGCCACCGTTTCCATAGCGTCGTACAGTGCAATTTCTGCGGGCTCAACAATCAGGCGAGGCTCAACAGCTTGCGCCTCGTTTGCAGATTTTTTAAGAATATTGCCAATTCGCTTATTGGCCGCTGCCAAGGCATCACTTTCAGGCATATCGGCAAACGCTCTGACAGCGAGCAAGCGTTTAGGCACTTGCGCTAACAACGCGGGGTTGAGAGCCAATACCGCATCAATGGCCAAAACGCTGAAACCTTGTTCACGCAACATGCCAGCCATCCGGTCTTGAATGAAGGTGGGCAGCGGCGCAAGGTCAACGGGCAGCTGCCCATTAAACACGCTGTGCGCCTGCGCAATCAGCGCCTGCAACGACATGGGCAGGTTTGCTTCAATCAGCATGCGCACCACGCCCAAGGCGTGGCGACGCAAGGCAAAGGGGTCGCGCTCGCCTGTGGGCACATTGCCTATGCCAAACATGCCCACCAAGGTCTCTAGTTTGTCAGCCAGCGCCACCACCAAACCCACGTCGTTGCGTGGCAGCTCGTCGCCAGCAAAGCGTGGGCGGTAGTGGTCTTCTATGGCCAAGGCCAACTCATCACCCAGCCCATCATGGCGTGCATAGTAGCCTCCCATGACGCCTTGTAGCTCTGGAAACTCACCAACCATGTCTGTTAACAAATCGCATTTGGCGAGCTGCGCTGCTTGCTCAGCTTGTTGGCTTAGGCCGGCATTGGTATGACCCGCAGCCATCCAAGCCTGGGCAATATGCTTGGCCAATGCCGCCACGCGCATGCTGCGCTCACCTTGGCTACCCAACTTGTTGTGGTACACCACCTTGGCCAATTCGGGCACACGAATTGCCAGTGTTTTCTTACGGTCTTGGTTAAAGAAAAACTGCGCATCGGCCAAACGCGGTCTAACGACGCGCTCGTTGCCGCCAATGACTTGGCTGGTGTCAGCAGGTGAAATGTTGCTCACCACCAAAAATTGGTTGCTCAACTTGCCCGTGCTGTCTAGCAAAGGGAAGTATTTTTGGTTGGCTTTCATGGTGAGAATCAAACACTCTTGGGGTACTTGCAGATACTCAACCTCAAAGGCGCAGGTCACCACATTGGGGCGCTCCACCAGTGCACAAACCTCGTCTAACAACGCCTGGTCTTCAATAGGGGTGAGTACGCCACTTTGTGCAGTGCTGGCTGCGGCTGCGGCTGCATTGATCTGAGTTTGTATAAGGTCGCGCCGCTCAGCAAACGAGGCAATAACGGCACCTTGCTCACGCAACACGTCGGGGTACTGGTCGGCGTGGGTCACCTTGATGACCTCAACCGCAGCCTCAAATCGGTGCCCTTTTGTGGTGTTGCCAGCTGTTAGACCCAGAACGCTGACGCCAACTACGGCTGTGCCGTGCAAGGCCATCAAGCCGTGGGCGGGTCTAACAAAGTTTACGCTGCTCCAACCCGGTAATTCACAGTTGCGATGCAATTGGTAGCTCATGACCTTAGGTATGGGCAGCTTGGCAATGGCTTGCTCAAGGGCGTGTTGCAAGCCATCTAGCAAACTGGCTCCTGCAACCGTACGCTCTAAAAACAAACTGTCTGCTTTGCCATCGGGCTGGCGCTGCAGTTGTGCCACCACAGATGCATCAACCCCAAGACTTTGTAATTTTTTCAATAACGCCGGTGTCGCAGCGCCATTGCTATCCAGACCGACTGATGCCGGCATGAGCCTGAGCAGCTGTTGTTTATCGCTGGCCTTGCCGCTCACTTGCGTGATGTGTGCAGCCAAACGCCTGGGTGAAGCAAAAGCGGTTAAATCAGCCTTGGCATCGGCCAAGCCACTGGCTTGCAAGCTGTCTAACAATACGCGGGCAAACGCATTGCCCAATTTGTTCAACACTTTGGGCGGCAGCTCTTCTACGAATAATTCGACGAGTAAGTTATCTGTGGACATGTATAGACTTTTAAATATCGTGGGAGCTTAGGCCGCAGCTTGCTTCATAGCAGCAAGCCACTCAGGTGGCGCAAGGGGGAAGCCCAAACGCTCTCGACTCTCCAAGTAACTCTGTGCAACAGTTCGCGCCAAGTTGCGTATCCGACCAATATAGGCCGCGCGTTCAGTCACACTGATCGCGCCACGTGCGTCAAGCAAGTTAAAGGTATGGGCACACTTGAGCACTTGCTCATAGGCCGGCAACGTGAGCTGCACCCCAATCAGGTGTTGCGTTTGTTGTTCGTGGGCAGCAAAGGCGGTGAACAAGAAGTCTGTATCGCTGTGCTCAAAGTTGTAGGCAGACTGCTCTTGTTCATTTTGCAAGTAAACGTCGCCATAAGAAATGGTGTCTGTCCACTTGAGGTTGTAGACGTTGTCCACACCTTGCAAGTACATCGCTAGGCGCTCAAGGCCGTAGGTGATCTCACCTGTTGCGGGCTTACAGTCAATGCCTCCGACCTGCTGGAAGTAAGTGAACTGCGTGACCTCCATGCCATTGAGCCAGACCTCCCAACCCAAACCCCAGGCACCGAGTGTTGGGTTTTCCCAGTCGTCTTCTACAAAGCGAATGTCGTTTTGTTTCAGATCAAAGCCCAATGACTCTAAGCTGCCCAAGTACAAATCCAAAATATTTCCCGGTGCAGGCTTTAAAGCGACTTGGAATTGGTAGTAGTGCTGCAAGCGATTGGGGTTTTCACCATAGCGCCCGTCTTTAGGTCTGCGACTTGGCTGCACGTAAGCAGCCTTCCATGGCTCTGGGCCAATGGCGCGCAAAAAGGTAGCTGTATGGCTGGTGCCGGCGCCCACTTCCATGTCGTAGGGCTGCAACAAGGCACAACCTTGTTTGTCCCAATAGTTTTGTAAGTTCAGGATGATTTGCTGAAAAGTGAGCATGGGGTAAGCCGTGGTGAGTACTACGAGTAGGGCGCGGCCTTTGGCCTCACACCCTAGCAAAAAACCCTTGATTTTACGGCCCAATGGCTGGTCATGGCTAATTGTCAGCCAGAACATGTATCTAAACTGTGTTTTGATCTGCTTCACCACAGTGGCTTGGCCCCATTTGCGGGCCACTGGTTGTGCCGGTTTGAATCTAACTGCTGGGCATCAGGTCTGTGGACAAACTGTGCCTATTGCCGTGTCTGCGCTTTGACTGCGCGCCAGCTAGCAAACAGCATGACTGCAATAGAAATCAGCCACACTGGGGTGTGTCCCCACCTACCAGCCCATTGCACATAGGGCGTAAAGCCAGTATGCCCAGTAAAGGTGCCTACCAACTGCCCGCGCACGTTGTGTTCTAGTTGCTGGGTCACATGGCCTTTGGCATCAATAATTGCCGTTGCGCCTGTGTTGGTAGCGCGGACAATGGGCCTACCTGTTTCGATCGCTCGCCAACGAGCCATTGTGAGGTGGTGTGACAGCGCTGCCGTGTTTCCAAACCAAGCCAGGTTACTGACATTGACCCAAGCCGTTGGCTCGCCCTTGGTGCGCCATAAACGCTGTGCAAGTTCATCACCAAACACATCTTCGTAGCAAATTTGTACAGCCAATTGTTGGCCGTCCCAGCGCATTGGGGCTTGGTCTAAGCTCCCAGCTCTGAAACCACCTAATGGTATGTCCATTGCATCTGTCAACCACTTGAAACCAGTCGGCACAAACTCGCCAAAAGGTACCAAGTGGTGCTTGCTGTAGGAAAAGTCAGGTTGGCCAGTAGGCCTTAGGCCTTTGACAGCGTTGCTATACGATTGCTCACCTGCGTTCAGCGGCATACCAATCAGGGCTGCGCGTTGGTCTTGATCAAGTCGTGTTTGAATGCCTTCCCATAGCGCTTGTGATTGCCGCTCAGGCGGTTGTACAAATGCTGTTTCTGGCAGCACCACCAAGGAGGTCGTCGCTTGTTCAATCTGTTGTGCGTACCACTGTGTTACCTGCGCACTGCTGCTACCGAACTTCATGTCTTGACGTACATTTCCTTGTACTAAAGTAACGTCTGTGGTGGTTGTAGGCTGTGTCCACTGCGGTGCCCACTTTGAGAGGTAA
>CALBWZ010000386.1 GCA_937893415.1 uncultured Comamonadaceae bacterium
GCCTGCCTCACCAATGGAGGTGTCATACCCTTTTGGAAACCGAAGAATCATCTCGTGCATACCGACGCTCCGAGCGGCAGCAATGACTTTGTCTGAGTCAACCTCTCCAAGCCTTGCAATGTTCTCGGCTATGGATCCCTCGAAGAGCGCCACATCTTGTGGCAAGTACCCAAGATGAGGGCCAAGATCGATACGACTCCAAGATTGGATGGGGGCGTTATCAAGCAGGATTTCACCTGTCAAGTCTGGCCATATACCGACAATGACCTGAGCCAAGGTGGATTTGCCAGAACCCGAAGGTCCAAGAACGGCAACTACGCTTCCAGCTGCGACTTCAAATGACACATTTTTTAAAATGGGTGTTGACCGGCCTGCTGCACCAGCAAATACGCTTTCTAAAGTTATTTTCCCTGTAGGTCCAACACGTGTTAGAGCAGAATCACGCTCTGGAAATTGTCCCAACAACTGTTCTAACCTGGCAAATGAGTTTTTGCACGACACAAAGCCACGCCACGTACCAACCAGCTGGTCTATAGGAGCGAGCGCTCGCCCCATCAACACGTTGGCAGCAATCATGGCTCCTGGCGTCAGTTGGCCATCGATCACCAGCAATGCGCCAGCACCTAAAGCAAGGGATTGCTGACTGTAACGAATAAATTTACTCCAAGCCGTCACGCGGTGCGTAAGGCCTTGGGCAGAACTATTCTTACCCATCCAAGCCGTGTATTTTTTGTTCCAGCGATTCTGCAAGTTGGAAATCATGCCCATGGCTTCGAGCACTTCCGAATTCCGCAGCTTGCTTTGTAAAAAATTGTTGTTGTCGCTGCTGATCATGGCCGCCTCTTCGGAGGGCACAACGGTATGCCTGTGTCCAAACCAAGCAAGCGCTGCTTGGATTAAAGCAAACAACAACGACAGCATGCCTAACCAAGGGTGCAAGAAAAATGTCACCAATATATATATGGGTGCCCAAGGCGCGTCGAACAGCGCAAAGATACCGTTGCCCGTGATGAACTGTCGGATTTGAATAAGGTCACCGAAAGCCCTCGACGGATTCGTTGTTGACTGGCTCAAGTAACTCTCGAAGCTGGCATTGAATACCCGCGTACTAAGCCGCTCATCAAAGCGCATACCGGCTCTAACCAACACCCGTGATCTCAACCACTCTGAAGAGGCCATGACTCCGAATAGAAAAAGCGTAATGATTGACACAGCCAGCAGTGTCAATTCATTTTGGCTGCCCAATACCCTGTCAAATATTTGCAGCATGTAGACAGTGGGCGCCAGCATCAGTAAGTTGGCTAAAAAGCTGAGTAGCCCAACGATCAGGAACTCTTGGCGAAAAGCCCAAAGCGTTGCAGTTAACTCACTGCGTTGGAAAAATCCAGGTTGTTTCATTGTTATTTTCCGTTTTGGCCAGGCTTCGCTACAGACTTTTCGTTGGCCTGTTTCAATGCGGCCAGGACCTCATCACGAGGGCCGAAAGCCTGCGTTATACCGTCGCGTAAGACCAGCATTTTGTTAGCAACTGCCAGCACACTTGTGCGGTGTGTCATGACAACAAACGTGGTACCCCGTGACTTTAGATCCAAAATTGCAGATGCCAGCGCAGCATCACCTTCTTCATCTAGGCTGGAGTTTGGTTCATCTAAGATAACCAGGACAGGTTCGTCATAAATGGCACGCGCCAGCGCAACCCGCTGTCGTTGTCCGCCAGATAACATGGCCCCATCTCGACCAACTGGACTGTCGTATCCCTGCGGCAAACTTAAAATGAAGTCGTGCAGACCCACTGCCTGAGCAGCCGCCTTAATTTTGACTTCATCAAGTTCGCCAAAACGTGCAATATTTTCTGCCAGCGTGCCTTCGAGTAGCTCGACACCTTGCGGCAAGTAACCTATGTGAGGGCCTAATTCTTTTTTATCCCAGCTGAACATATCTGCGCCATCAAGCCGCACTTTGCCGCCCATAGCTGGCCATAGGCCCACCAAAAGTCTCGCCAATGTTGTCTTGCCCGACGCTGAAGGCCCAACGACAGCCAGCACGTCACCGGGTACCAACCCAAAAGCTACGTTTTTGATGATGGCTGGCCCTCCGTTTGGAGCGCCTGCCACTAGGCTGTCAACTTGCAATATCCCTTGAGGCTGGGGGAGTGCCATAGCCGGTGGAGCCATAGGAACTATTGCCAGCAGCTTGTCCAAACGTTGCCAAGCATCGCGCACATTAACAACGGTACGCCACTGGGTCACAATTTGAACGAGCGGCGCCAAGACCCTTGCGCCCAGTATTGAGCCAATAATCATCATGCCAGCGCCACCATTGAGCTGGTTGTGCAGCAGCAACCAAGCCCCCAGTCCTAGCAGCAGTGAGCCCATAGTGGTTTGTAAAAACTTGGTGGCCGCCTGATAAATACCAGCTTGGTCTGATGCGGTAGCCTGCAGGTTCAAAAACTCTCGCTGTTTACCCATCCAGCGTCGGTGAATGTTGCGCAGCATGCCCATCGACTCAATGACTTGGGCGTTACGAAGAGAGCCATCAGCATACTGCTGGGCTGCAAATGCGCTGGTATTGGCTGCTACCAATGGTGGTTGCGTATTTTTCTCGTTCAGCCAGCCAATTAAAACCTGTAGCAGCGAACCTACTACAGCTGACCAGCCCAACACGGGGCTCATTGCAAAAACCAGTCCCAAGAAAACAAGCGATACGGGGGCTTCCATCAGTGCAAGAAGTGGTGGGGAGTACAGAAACTCACGGACCACGCGGAAATCGTTCAAGGGCTGCACACTGCCGCCCGGTATACGTTTCAGATTGGCTTCAAAGATGGCGCCAAACACCCTGTTCCGCAACCTGTTGTCTAGCTTGGCGCTGGCCTCAAGCAGTATTTCTGCGCGAGCCCACTCTAGTATCTCCATCAGCACATACGCGCCCAGCACCACCAAGGTCAGCATGGCAAGCGTTATGTGACTTCGGCTATTGACTACCCGTTCGTAAACCTCGAGCATGTAACCGCTAGGTGCCAATACCAGCAGGCACGAGCAAATGCTGAACCAACTGGCCCGTACAAAAAAGGGCCGCAAAGAGGAAATCGCCTCGCGCAGTTCGGAGGGTTTGTTCAGCGTACTCATGGGGTCTCGTCAATCATCACGTATTCAGGAATTGTGCCGGGATCTTGCGCCTTGTCAGCTGCAAGTTCATAGCCTTTATGGGGTGTAGACAAATAGAAGGACAACTCGAAGCTGTCCATCGCCGTTCTCGACAAGACAATTTCTCGTAATTTATTTTTGTGGAAACTGGCCTCATCCTCTGGGCGCAAAGCCAGCTGGAAATGGACTCTCCCTTCCAATGTGTACATGGACAACTGTCCGCCTTTGACGCTGAGCGTATGGCGGTCGAAGTAAACTGAGCAATTGTCTGCAAAGCGCAACAGTGGCAGCTGTTTGTCACCCAGCAGGGCGAGGTTGAAAGGACTCGTTGGATGCTGGTAGACCAGGCGGCTTGTTCGCGACACGGAGTAAATTGCATTGCACACCATCTGCGAACCGATGGCAGGAAATTGCTCCCTGAGTTGCTTGTATGCGAGGTGATGCAGCGTGACTCGGTTCCAGCATCTGGACTGCTGTACCAGTGGTGCGAGGGCATTACACACCTTGGCAAAGGCTTTTTGGAGCTCGCGCAAGCTGTCGATTTGCTCGGGTGAGCCATTTAATGGAATGCGCAACATAGAGTTCATATAGGAACAAATTGTAGCACTTCCTATATGAATATTTCAGCATGCAGAAATTTCGTTGTGATTGTCATCCCTTGCGTGTGTTTTAGCCGGGTAACGTTGTGCTGCAGAATGTTAACTTCGTGCACGCGTTAGTTTGAAAAAATGCTTTCGCTTTCGATCGTCAATAGGTTTGAAAGCGTTGACGAAGCGTGACACACACGTAGCAGATCAAATTTACGCCTGGCTTTGTTAACTTACCTGTTGAAAGCGGGTAAAATAGATTGTTAATATCTAGTATGT
>CALBWZ010000387.1 GCA_937893415.1 uncultured Comamonadaceae bacterium
GATTAAAGCTGCAGGTGTCGCGGTCAATCAAACCAACAGCGCCGCATTTGTCAAAGCCAGCAGCGCAATTTATAAAGAGTTTGCGGATGAAGTACAAGGCGCTGGTGCGTTGATTTCTAAAGCACAGGCTCTGCGCTAACACGTGCACAACAACCCGGATATGTCGATGTCTAATATGTCAATAGCACCGGCTACATCCGGGTGGTTTTATGTGTACGGCCGCTTTCTTGAGGCGGTGGTGATGTCCTTAATGGTCATCTTGTTTCTTGAGGTGATGGTGGGAGTCGTATTCCGTATGCTGGGGAACTCCCTGTCTTGGTACGACGAAGTCGCCTCAATCCTGCTTGCTTGGTTGACTTTTTACGGGTCTGCGTTGGCTTCGCACAAGCGTAGTCACATCAGTTGTCCTGAAATTGTCGACAACTTTCCACCCCGCCTACGCAAGGCATCGGCGATATTGACACAGTGTTTAGTGATTATTTTCTTTGCCTTGTTGACTTGGGTGGGCTTCATCATCATGCCCATTTTGGCCGGTGACTCTATGACCAGTCTGACCGCTGTTCCCATGAACTTGGTGCAGTCTGTGGTACCCATCTCGGCGGCCATGATTGTGACCATCGAGTTGCGTGAGCTAATTCGCATCTTGCGCACCCCCGCACATGCCGTTAATGAGCAGGTGAGCTAAATGGAAATCATGTTTATTCTCTTCGGTTTGATGCTGCTGTTGGTGCTCATCAACGTTCCCATTGCGGTGTCATTGGGTGTGGTCGCAACAGGCGCAATGGTAGTTTCATACGGGTTTGATAGCCTGCCAAATATGGCCATTGTGATGTTCAATGGTGCAACGAAGTTTCCCTTGTTGGCGATTCCACTGTTTATTTTGGCAGGTGCCATCATGAACTCGTCGGGTATTTCCAGCCGCTTGATTAACCTAGCATCGGCCTTGTTCAGCTGGATCAGAGGGGGCTTGGCACATGTCAGCATTGGTGTGTCGCTGTTCTTTGCTGAGATATCAGGTTCTGCAGTCGCTGATGTGGCTGCTCTAGGTTCAGTGTTGATTCCGGAAATGAAACGCAAGGGTTACAGCGGCGCATTCGCAGCCGCCGTAACGTCGTCTTCAGCGTCGCTAGCGATTATTATTCCGCCGTCTATTCCCATGATTCTGTATGCGGTGATGTCCGAGTCGTCGGTCACCGAATTATTCGTAGCAGGTATCGTCCCCGGACTTTTGGGCGGTATCGGTATGATGTTTGCCGCTCACTACTATGCGGTGCGAAACAATTTGCCAGCTGAAGACAAATTTTCTTGGGGCCGAGTTCGTGTTGCTGCACGTGAAGCTGGGTGGGCGTTGACGCTTCCCATGATTATTTTGGGGGGAATATTCGGTGGTGTTGTGACAGCTACTGAGGGCGCGGCTTTGGCGGTGGTTGCTGCGCTGTTCATAGGCATTGTTATCTACGGTGAATTGAATATATCGCATTTGAAAACTGCGGTTTTGGAGGGCGGCATCCAAACCGCAGTTGTCATGTTGATGGTTTCAACCAGTGCGCTGTTGGGCTCTTACCTGACTGAGATAGGCGCACCGCAGCAGATGGCGGCCGCAGTGGCTGCCTTCACCAGCGACCCTGTGTTGGTGCTGATGTTTTTGAATTTGATCTTTCTGTTCTTAGGCGTATTTTTGCACTCAGCTGCAGCTATTATTTTGGTGGTGCCAATTGTGATGCCGCTGGTGCTGTCTGTGGGCATTGACCCTGTTCACTTCGGTATTATCGTGACACTGAATCTGGCTATTGGACAGCAAACACCGCCAGTGGCCAGTGTCTTAATGGTGGCGTCCTCTATTGCCAAGACCAGTATTTGGGAAGTCACGCGTGTCAACGTCATTTTTATCGGCGTATTAATGGCCGTCCTGTTGCTGGTGACTTACGTCCCATTCGTTGGTATGGGCTTGGTTGAGTACTTCTACCGATGATGGCGGTGGCTGACAACACGAACGCGCGTGGGTTGGTGACCATGCGCATGGCTGGCAACATAGCCCACGTTGTTTTTGACAGAGCTCATGCGCGTAATGCCATGACGTGGGAAATGTACGAGTCATTGGCAAGGATATGTGAGTCGTTGGCGCAAGACGTCAACGTCAGGGTAGTCCAGTTTAGAGGCGCAGGTGGTCAAGCGTTTGTTGCCGGAACCGATATTGAGCAATTTAAAGCCTTCAGTACAGGGCAAGATGCACTAGATTACGAAGCACGCATCAATCATGTGGTGGGCTTGTTAGAGGCCTTGCCTATGCCTACGATTGCGGTCATAGAAGGCTGGGCTGTTGGCGGTGGCTTGGCTATTGCAACGGCCTGTGACTTTAGGATCGCATTGTCGGGTGCTCGCTTGGGTGTTCCGATTGCAAAAACCTTAGGCAACTGTTTGTCTATGCACAACTTGGCTCGCTTGGAGCGAGCATTTGGCTCACAGCGTGTTAAGCGTATGTTGCTTTCTGCGCAATTCGTGGGAGCTGATGAGGCGTTGGCGTGTGGCTATTTAGAGGCTGTGTGTGATGCCGATCAATTGGATGATGCCGTTGTATCTCTATCTGAGCGATTGGGTCAGCTAGCCCCTGTTACGCAAGCTGCTATGAAGCAGGGTTTGCAACGTTTAATCAACCACAGCCTACCCGATGGTGATGATTTGGTGGTGCGTTGTTACACCAGTGATGACTTTCACGAGGGTGTCACCGCTTTTGTCGAAAAGCGCGCACCTATTTGGCGCGGACATTGATAGTCAACCCTTGTAAAGCTTGAACAATGCAAACAGTACACGACCATACAAGCGCTGAAACGGCACATACCCCGCCGGTACGCCAAGCCAGCGGACCTTTGGCAGGCATGCGTGTGTTGGAATTGGCGCAAATTATGGCGGGGCCAACGTGTGGCATGCTGCTCGCCGACATGGGGGCTGACGTCATCAAGATCGAAAAGCTCCCAGGTGGTGATGATTCTCGCAATTACCGAGAGCCCCGGATTCGTGGCGTGTCTGCCCCGTATTTGGTGATGAACCGTAACAAACGTGGCATGGCTCTCAATCTCAAGTCAGACGCTGGAAAAGCTGTGTTGTTGCGCATGGTTGAAAGTGCTGACGTGCTGATCGAGAACTACCGGCCCGACACGTTGGCAAAGAT
>CALBWZ010000388.1 GCA_937893415.1 uncultured Comamonadaceae bacterium
CTTAAAAACCGCAACACCTGAACCAACAAGGCCTAACAAATACCCTGTATGTTGTGCGCGTTGCCGACACCAAGAGAATGATGAATATGACTGAAATTTGGTTTGACAGTGCTGCCTCGCTGGCTCAAAAAATAAAAGCCCGCGACATTTCTGCACGCGACGCACTTGAGATTTTTTTAGCACGAACGGAGCGCTTCAATGGGGCACTCAATGCCATCATTTGGCAAGACAATGACGCCGCTCGTGCCCGCGCCGATGCAGCAGATGCTGCGTTGGCTGCTGGCGAGTATTGGGGACCACTCCATGGCGTGCCTGTCACAATCAAGGAAGCCTATGATTGGGTGGGCTCACCAAGCACATGGGGTGACACCTCATTCGCAAACAACTACCCGCCGCGCAACGCACTGGCAGTTGATCGCCTGCTGAACGCAGGCGCTGTGATTTTTGGCAAAACCAATGTCCCTCGGCATTTAGCTGATTGGCAAACCTTCAACAGTATTTACGGAACCACCAACAACCCATGGGATGTCACGCGTGTACCGGGCGGTTCATCTGGTGGCTCAGCAGCGGCGTTGGCAGCCGGCATGACGGCGCTGGAGTTCGGCAGCGATATTGGCGCGTCCATTCGCAACCCCGCGCACTATTGTGGCGTCTACGGCCACAAGCCAACATGGGGGGTGGTCAGGGCGCTGGGTGCGCTGTGGCCGGGGCAACTGGCAGAAGACGACTTGTGCGTCATTGGGCCACTGGCCCGCGCCGCTGACGATTTAGAAATAGCCTTGAGAGTCATGGCAGGCCCAGACGCACAAGACGGTGTGGGTTGGGCGCTGCACTTGCCCCAAGCCCAACGGCGGAAACTGTCAGATTTCAAGGTCGGCTTCATGCTGACTGATCCCAACTGCGCCCAAGATGATGCGCTGACCTCCCAAATACAACATACGGTCGATGCGCTGGCCCGGGCAGGCGTCAAGGTGGTGGACGGTGCCCGTCCGGCAATAGACACCACCGAAGCGTTTCGTACCTACCTGCTTTTTTTACGCAGCGCTACCGGTGCGCATGCAACGCCTGAAGAGTTGTCAGCACACCGTGCGCGAGCGGGCGCTGCTGCCCCTGACGATTGGTCCTATCAAACCATGGTTGATAGAGGCGTCTCGCTGAGTCACCACGAGTGGTTAAAGCTCAACGAAAAGCGTTATCAGATGATGCAAGCGTGGGATGTGTGGTTCGATGATTTTGACTTTTTGCTATGCCCCACCGCAGCATCAACAGCGTTCTTACACGATCACGAGGGCGTTCGCGCGGAACGAACGATTTCAATCAACGGTCGCCGTGAACCTGTTGTCGATCAATTGTTCTGGGCAGGCTATTCAAACATGGCATTGCTCCCATCAACAGTTGCGCCTGCAGGTCTCACCCGGGATGGGCTGCCGTGTGGGTTGCAAATAGTTGCAAAGCGGTTTCATGACTTGTCATCCATACACTTTGCGCGACTGATGGCCGATGTTGTGGGGGGCTTTCAACCGCCACCTGGGTACTGAGGCCAGTGCAGGGAGAAGGCCGACAGACCTCGGCTACCCCAATGCCTTATTCAAAATGAACGGTTAAGGGCAACGCAGCAATACCGAAACGGGTGCTCCAAGTCTCACCTGCTTGAACAGGCCACGCATCGGTCCATGTGCCAGTTGTAACCACATCGCCCGGCTGAATATCCCGCGCACCCGGACACTGACGCAGCTCGTTTAAAAAATACGCCACGGCTCTGAGTGGGCTGCCTAAAACATCAGACCCGTTGCCTTGGTCAACCAATGCATCACCTCTAAACAGCTGGCATGTAGATTGGGCCAACAGCGCATCCAACTCACCAGCTGTTTCAGCCAGTTCATTGGTTAAAATTTTATTGCCCACCAACAACTGGCCATGTAAGCTGCCGTCCGCAACGGCTTGTGGCGCTTCAAACTTCCAGTCTTTCATGTGGGACTGCACAATTTCAAACCCGACGGCGACCCACTCTATAGCACCAAAAATGTCGTTGGCATCTGCCCCAGCTGCGGGTGTATGGCTAAATCCAAACACAATCTCGGGTTCAATTCTTGGTTGACACAACGTGTTTAAATTCACCCGTCCCTCGCCATTGCCATCGCAGAGCCTCAGGGTTGAATCCCATATTGCGCCCCATACAGGTGCATGCACGTTGTATTTGGGCCAAATGGTTTTGTTCGTAAAACCAATTTTGTAACCTGTTTGCGACTCGCCCCTTGCTTGTCTGATGCTGGCAACAGCCAGCGCAGTGGCATAAGCATCGCCTATGCTGTGAACAGAACCGCCACTGCCGTCAGGCCATGGCAAGCCTGCGTCAAGGTGCTCAATAATGACTTTGGGTTGCATGGTTGTACGCCAAGTAGTCAGTCAACATTTATTATGCAACAGGCAGTTCAACCTGCAAACCGCAGCAACACGACAGCTGCCGCAGCGATGTGGGCGAGCGTGGCCACAACGGGCAGCCCCTGCAACCGCAGGAACTGCTTGTGCTGGCCTTTGTTGGTGGCAAGATTGATAGCTGGCATGAGCACTTGACGGGTTGTGATGGTGGACGCAGCAATCAGGGTCAGCACGGTCGCTCCAACGCTGCCCATTGGCGCCAACAGCGCTGCAGCAATGCCAGCTGTTCCAATAACAAACAAATAAAACGCTGGGACCGCTTTTCTAATGAGCGCTTTTGCCTCGTCTTGAGGCAACGCTTTAAAAAGAAAGGCGGCAAATCCCGCTGCAAACAACAACATGCCCCCAAACAACCAAGCGGTCACAAGCAACGACACTGCGTGCAACAAACCGTTCATGGGTGTGTCGCCATGAGTGCTTGAAACGGGTCAGGATTACACATAACGGCACATGCCAACAGCAGACTTGGAGCCACGGTCTATCAGCCGCAGCCACACCGAGAGCAAGACATTGGGCTGGCCGCTCCAATGGGCGCGTGCATCTTCTTTATGGGCGACTTCTTCTAACTGGCATTCAACCAACAGCGTGCGCAGCCGCAGCAAGTTTGTTGTCGCATCTGCTGGCAGCGATGGCGCCAGCAAGCTGTCAATCATGACGACTTGCTGCTCATAGTGGCGGTCGACAAAGGTCTCAACGATTTGAATGGTGGCGTACACTGCGGCAGGACCAAA
>CALBWZ010000389.1 GCA_937893415.1 uncultured Comamonadaceae bacterium
GAGCGTTTGCGCGTGGCTGTGGGCCGTGGCTATTTCCAGAGGCGTGGCGGCAAAACTGGTCGGTATGAGCAGCGGTTGACTGCTGACTTGCTGGTCTAAACCATCGCCAAGCTGCGCTTTAAGGCGCTCGTACACAATGCGCTCGTGTGCGGCGTGCATGTCCACCACTACCAGGCCATTGGCGTTTTGCGCCAATATATACACGCCGTGGATTTGGGCTACGGCGCTGCCCAAAGGCCACTCACCACTTGGCAGCGCGGAGGGGTCAGCGGTTGATGGGGTGGCGCTGGGTACTGTGTTGTCGCTGGCAGTCGCGCCAGTGCTGTCAGCGGCACGCGCGTTTGTGTTGCTATGTGGTTGCCACAGTGCAGCCATCTCGTGCGCGGCGTGTCGGCTTTGAGCCGGGGTGGCCGCGTCCCAGTGGCTGACAGCGCCTGGCGTGCGCCAAGGCAATGGGTTTTGACCACTGGTGGCCAACGGTGGTGAGCCACCCGACGTGGGTGGCGCTTGCCACGCGGGCGTTGGCAGCGCATTTGCCATGCCTGCGCGTGGCACGGCCAAGGCTTGGCCAATGGCACGCGACACGAGTTGGTGAATGGCTCGGCTGTCGCGAAAGCGCACCTCGATTTTGGTAGGGTGAACGTTGACGTCAACCCGCGTTGGCGGCATGTCTATAAACAGCACATAAACGGGTTGCTTGTGGCCATGGAGGACGTCGGCATACGCACTGCGTGCGGCGTGTGCAATGACTTTGTCGCGTACAAAGCGGCCGTTCACGTAGGCGAATTGTTGGTCTGCCCGTGCCCGGGCCGCGTCTGGTAAGCCGGCTCTGCCGCGCAGGCGTAACTCGCCTTCATCGGTGTTGAAGCGCAGATCTAGCGTCAAGCTGTCGTCAATGAAGCCATGGCCCAGCACATCACCAATACGCTGGTCTAGGCTGGCATGGTCATCAGGCGCCAAGCCGTCTGTGTGCATGGCACGCCACAGCTCCAGCTGTTTGCCGTCTGCCCATATGGCAAAGCTCACGTCGGGTCTGGCCAAGGCGTGACGCCTGACCGCCTCAATACAGTGGGCTTGTTCGGTGTTGTCTGTTTTTAAAAATTTACGCCTTGCGGGCGTTGCGTAAAACAACTCTCGCACTTCTATGGTTGTGCCTGGTGTGCGGGCAGCGGCGCTGAGCTCGCCACTGTGGCCGTCTAGCAGCCAAGCGTGTGTGTCTTGTGCAACACGGGTCAGCACGCTGACTTGTGCGATGGAGTTGACTGCGGCCAAGGCCTCGCCCCTAAACCCCATGGTCTGTACAGACTCAAGGTCGTTTAAGTTGGCAATTTTGCTGGTGGCGTGTCGTTGCAAGGCCAAGGGCAACTGTGCCTTTGTGATGCCACAGCCGTCGTCCTCGACGGTTATCAGGCGCACACCGCCAGCTTGCAAACGCACCGTGATGTTGGTGGCGCCTGCGTCTATGGCGTTGTCTACCAACTCACGCACCACAGAGGCGGGACGCTCCACCACCTCACCTGCGGCAATTTGACTGATGAGTTCGTCGGGTAAGGCCAGTATGGGTCGTGGGCTTGAAATCAAGCTTGGGACAGCGGACAGGGCCGGGGATGATGGGGTGGGCGTTATTGAAGACACCCACGCATTCTAAAGACTGTGCGAGCAGTTGATGTGCGCAAGGGCTACACACGGCTGGCTCATAATGTGCACCCATGGACTTGTTACTCGCACTCATAGACTTTATTCTCAACATTGATGTTCACCTAGCCACATTTGTTGAGACCTACGGGGGGTGGGTCTATGGCCTGCTGTTTCTCATTATTTTTGTAGAAACAGGCTTGGTAGTGATGCCGTTTTTGCCCGGGGACTCCTTGTTGTTTGTCGTGGGAGCCATGGCGGCTAGGGGCAGCTTGGACCTGTACGTCGTGATGGGTTTGCTGCTGGTTGCCGCCATCGCTGGCGACCAGTTGAACTACACCATTGGCAGGCACATTGGCCCCAAGGTATTTCAGTGGGAAAAGTCCCGTTGGTTTAACCGCAACGCGTTTGACAAAGCCCACACCTTCTATGAGCGCTACGGCGGCATCACCATTGTGCTGGCCCGTTTTATGCCGTTTGCCAGAACATTTGCTCCCTTTGTGGCGGGCGTAGCCCACATGGACAGGCGCGTATTCACGCTGTTCAATGTGCTGGGCGCGGTGCTGTGGGTGGTGGGCGTGACGCTGGCTGGTTACTGGTTTGGCAACTTGCCATGGGTCAAAGCCAACCTAGAGTTCATCATCTGGGGGCTGATACTGATACCCGGCCTGATCGCAATAGCTGGCGCATTCAAAGCCCGCCGCTAGGCAGCAAGCACACCACTGCTGTAACGCCATGGCATTGCGGTCAATGTGTTCGACAAGTGCCAACTGACCGCAGTAAAAGTGGATTTGTAGAGCGTCCAACAACCTGCGTTGCCCCCACCGATGTGAGCTCACGGCCACGTGTCCACACAACACGGCTGTCATGTGTCTTGCGGCCAACCATAGACGGCGAGACATTGGGCTGGGCAACGTTAGGTCTCATACAAGTGTTGGTCTACAGCGGTATAGATTTAAAGTAGGTTTTTTTGGGCCATTGATGTAAGGTCGCCCATCAAGCTTTGCGTCAAAGGCTGTAGATGGAAGATGTATGACGCCAGTTGCTAAAGTTATGTTCGTTGTGGGTCTCGTTGCGCTGGTCGGCTGTTCAACATACCTTGGCTTGGGTAGCGACAAACAAATAACAGTTTCAATTAAAAAATCCGAAGTTTATGCGTATGAATTTGGTTTTTCTGGCGATGAGGAGGGCGCATCTATCAAGCGTCAGGCCAGTCACTTTGCAGTCAGCGAAATCGTCAGGGACATCACAACAAACTGGTCGCCAGTGTACCGTTATCAGCCAGGTAAAGGCTATGTTGGTACCGACAGTGTTGAGATACAAACCACCCAGGTAGACGCGGCGACAGGCAGGCTTAAAGGCAAGCATGCGCCATCAATCAACATTCAAATAACAGTGACTGACTAGCGCGTACGTGAACCAGGATGTGTTGTTATAGACGTGTGCCCGATCTCTCTCACCAACGCCTCAACAAGTCCTGCCAGAAGCCTGAGAGGGGTTGTTGCATGTGACAGGCAACCAGCGGTTGCATCGCTTAAATTTGTCGACTCCGTGCCAGCGGAGGGTTGCTTTCAAAATAGCGCTCTATGCCGCGCATGAGGGCGTCGGCCAGTTTGTTTTGGTAGTCTTGGCTGTTGAGTCGGCGTTCTTCATCGGGATTGCTGATGAAGGCGGTTTCTACCAATACGCTTGGAATATCTGGCGCCTTGAGCACGGCAAAGCCTGCTTGCTCTACGCGGGGTTTGTGCAGCTTACCCACCTTGCCAAGTTGGCCCAGCATAGCTTCGCCTAGTTTCATACTGTCTTTAATTTGGGCACTGGTGCTCATGTCCAACATGGCACGGCTCACTGTGGCGTCTGCACTGTCCATGTTGATGCCGCCTACCAAATCGGCAGCGTTTTCCTTTTTGGCCATCCAACGCGCCGCCGCGCTGGTCGCGCCGCCGGTGCTGAGCGCAAACACGCTGGCGCCTTGCGGGCGTGCAGTATAAAAAGCATCTGCATGCAAACTGATTAACAGGTCTGATTGCACACGTCTGGCTTTTTCGACCCGTTTGTGCAGCGGGACAAAGTAGTCTTTGTCGCGTGTCATAAAAGCGCGCAACGGGTTGCCGTTGACTGTAGATTTGTTGATGCGTTCTTGCAGCTTGAGTGCAATTTTCAAAACCACATCTTTTTCGTATGTGCCGTTTGGCCCAATTGCGCCTGGGTCTTCACCGCCGTGGCCAGGGTCCAAGGTCACCACAATGATGCGGTCTGTTTTTTGTGCCACTCGGCTGGCTGGCTTTTTGGGTTGAGCCGGCTTAGCTGGCGTTTTGGCCACCTGTGGTTGACCGACTACCGCAGGGGCTACAGGCTGAATAACGCCCCTTTCTGCCAGCAAATCGCCCAGTGGGTCTGGCGGTGCGCTCACGCTGGCAATCACATCTTCGATATCGGCCATACGCTCCGACAACAGCTGCTCTAAAGGGTCCGGTGCTTGCGTCGGGTATAGGTCAAACACCAATCGAAATTGGTAAGGTGCAATAGGCTTGAGCGTGAACACTTGCGGCAACACGGGTTGCTTGAGGTCTAAGACCAAACGCACCACATCAGGCGCAAACTGCCCCACCCGAACACCCGCGATATTGGGGTCACTGGGAAGCACTTTGCTGACCAACTCTCGCAGTTCAGGCATCAAGGCCATGCCTCTGATGTCGACGGCCAAACGCGGTGGATCCGCCACAAAGGTCTGGCTGTAGCTCAGTGCTTGGTCAGATTCGATGGTGATGCGGCTGTAGTCGGGAGAGGGCCACATGCGCACCGCTACAATGTTGGCGCCCCAAGCGATATCTGCTTTGGTCAGTGTGAATAGCAGCGTGCTGGCTCCCAGTCCAGCGCGTAACAGTTGGCGACGCTTCATGGGCCGCCGGCTTCATGTAACAGCGCTAAGCCAACTGTGGTGAGCGCTTCTAGCGCGACCATGCGTTGGTCATCGGGTGCGTTATCGACCATAGAAAGTACTTGCCAAGTTATATGCATATGCAGGTCTGCCATGGGCATCAAGTGTCGCACACGCGTGGGCCACTCCACTAGCTTGAGGCCCGGTGCGGCAAATTGCTCTCTAAAGCCAGCATCCTCCCACTCTCGCTCGTCTTCAAACCTGTAAAAGTCAAAATGAGCGATGTCTAGCGCTTGGCCGCCGAGGTGGCCCTCGTGGGGCTCCACAATGGCATAAGTGGGACTTTTAATTCGCCCAGCAACCCCTAGCGCCCCCAATAGATGGCGAACAAAAGTGGTTTTTCCCGCTCCCAAGTCGCCCTCAATCGTGATGGTGGCGTTGACCAAGGCAGGGCTGCGCGCCAGCGCTTGTGCAAACTGTGCGGTGGCATCCTCGTTTGACCACAGCACTTGACGGGTGGTGCGGCCTGCCGGGTGCGAGCTGCTGTGATGCGTATGGCCACGGCTTGGTGGCTCATTGGAAAAGGTGTTGGCTGACATGCCTACAATTTGACCATGCAAACGCCTCCGCCACATTGGCCAGAAAATATTGTTCAACAACTGAACCAGTGGGGTCACGTCTTGGGGTTTTCACAGATCGGTGTTGCTGGAGTCGACTTGAGCCACGCTGAACCCGGTCTGTCGGCTTGGCTGGAAGAAGGTTGCCATGGCGGCATGACCTACATGGCCAAGCACGGCACTGCGCGGGCAAGGCCACATGAACTGGTACCAGGAACGGTGCGTGTGATTACGGCCAGGATGAATTACCTACCCGACTTACAGACAGGGGCTGGGTCGGGCACTGCTGCGCGGCTTGAACAGGGTGGTGTCGGCGTTGACGTTGGTGCGCTCAGCGACGACTGGCGAGCCATCGCGTGGGCAGATATGAACAAGGTGGGCAGCGCCTATGTGTCGGTGTATGCCAGAGGGCGTGACTACCACAAGGTTATGCGCGGGCGTTTGCAGCAGTTGGCAACACAGTTGCAAACGCTGATTGGGCCTTATGGCTACCGCGTATTTACAGACTCTGCGCCTGTGTTGGAGGCCGAGCTGGCGACCATGAGTGGCCAGGGGTGGCGCGGCAAACACAGCTTGGTACTCAACCGAGAAGCTGGCTCGATGTTCTTTTTGGGCGAAATATTTGTGGATGTGGCGCTGCCAATAACCGAGCCCACAACAGACCACTGCGGCCAATGCACATCGTGCATGGACGTGTGCCCGACGCAAGCGATTGTGGCACCTTACAAGGTGGATGCACGCCGCTGTATTTCGTACCTCACCATTGAGCATGAGGGCGCCATAGATGAGCGTTTGCGCAGTGCCATGGGCAACCGCATTTATGGCTGCGACGATTGCCAACTGACTTGTCCATGGAACAAGTTTGCCCAAGTAGCGCCAGTGCCTGATTTTGCTGTGCGCCAGGTATTAGATGCCCCCACGTTGCTGCAACTGTGGGCTTGGGATGAGACCACATTTTTACGACTCACTGAAGGCTCTGCCATTCGCCGCATTGGTCATGCGCGGTGGCTTCGTAATGTGGCGACAGCAATGGGCAATGCCCTTGCCGAGTTGTCTTCGTTGCCTGCGATGTCCGAAGTCTCTGGTTCATCTGATCTGGCGGTTGACTTGATGCGCGCCTTGGCACAGCACAACGGGCACCCCAATGCTGCGGTACGCGAGCATGTTGAATGGGCCTTGCAGCAGTATCATCATCGCTAACCATGTCCCCATCTAAACCTGCTGTCCCTCATCCATCTTCGCCCCCGCTGAGTCCCCAGCTTGCACGTGGTCAAACGTGGTTACAAGGCATGCAAGCCATGGGCACAGCAAGTATTCGCCTGTGGGTACTGGCCGCGCAACTCATTGTGTTGATGCTGTCGCCCGCCAGTTACGGTGGCACGCGTTCGCAGTCAGCCATGCAGCAGTTGGTGCAGGCCAGCTTGCCACTGCTGCCAGGGTTTGTGGTGCTCAGCGCCTTAATCAGCGTGGTGTTGGTGCGTATTGTCTTGGCCGCAGCCAGCGAGTTGGGCGTGTCGCAGTTTGCGCTAAACCTGTTGATTCGCACCTTGGTCTTGGAGTTGTTACCTCTCATTGCGGCCAGCTTTGTAGCCCTGCGCTACAGTTTGGTTGCTGCCAATGCGCTGGACCATGAGCGGTCTTATACGCCGCAAGACGTGGTGCCGTTTTGTAGCGCCTCCGTCTTTGCTGTGCTGCTGTTGGCGTTGTCTGGTGCGCTGCTGGCCAGCGTCATTGCCTATGTGTCTGTATATGGTTTGTCTGTTTGGGGGCTGGCGTCATTCAACACCTTGATGGCCCAGATATTCACGCCCACTGTTATGGTGGTGTTGGGCTGCAAAACATTGCTGTCCGCGCTTGCCGTGGCGGTGGTTCCGTTTAGCGCCGTTGCCGATGGCCAAGTGCCACGCTCTGATTTGGTGGTGTTTGCGCGCTTGATGGCGATTTTGTTGCTCATAGAGTTGTTGTCGCTGGTGAGCAACTACTATTGATGCCTGTGTGCATGTGGTTTTATAGCATCACTGTCACCACCGCCAACACTACAAGCTAATCATTAACCAGCCGCTTATTTATTTGCCATGACATCACCATACTTGCCACCAAGTTCAAGCACCGAGGCCACGCCTTGGCTGCGCTTCAAGACGTTCGTGCTGTTGGTGGTGCTGGGCGTGCTTCTCATTGGCAGCACCACTTATATTTTGTATGCCCGCGGCGTGTTTGAAAAAACCCAGCGTTTGGTGCTGTTCACTGACGATGCCGAAGGTGTGTTGGTTGGTATGAACATGACATTTGCTGGCTTTCCGCTGGGGCGAATCACCCGCATCAGCTTGGGCGACGACGGCAATGCGCGACTAGATGTTGACATCCCACAGGCCGATGCCAAGTGGCTGCGCACCTCTAGCGTGTTCACCCTTGAGCGGGGCTTGGTAGGCGGTAGCAAGATCAAGGCCTATACAGGGCTGATGGAAGATGCGTTGTTGCCCAATAACGCCCAGCGCACATTGCTGCGAGGGGACGCTACCGCGCAGATACCGTTCATTACATCGGCGGCTAAAAGCTTAATTGAAGAACTCAGAGCGCTGGTGGCAAAAACCAACAGCGACCAAGGCGCTTTGGGCGTGATGATGGGCAACGATGCAGACCGTGCCAACGTTATACAGCTGCTCACACAAACCCACACCTTGTTGGGCAATGTAGACGGTGTGGTGAACCGCGCTGACAAGCAGGTGTTTGGACGCGGCGGCTTGGTCCCCCAAGGCACCAAAACGCTGGTTCAAGTCAACCAGTCCTTGTCGGAAGCCAGTCAGATGCTCAACCAAGCTGCCAACGTGTTGGTTGATGTGCAAGCCAGCCTACAGCGCGTTGATGGTGTGCTGCAAGACGCACAGTCAATCAGTGCCTCAGCCAAAGCAGCCAGCGTCGATTTGGTAAGCTTGCGCACCGAGCTTGATAGCAGCTTGCGTCAAATTAATAACCTCATGGCCACGCTTCAAACCACTTGGCCATTGGGCAACGCGCCCAAGCCACTACAGTTGCCTTAATATGTTCACAAGCACAAGCACAAGCACAAGCACAAGCACAAGCACAAGCACAAGCGCCGCCGCAACCAACAACGAGACAATGCGACCCATGTTGTTCAACTTCACATTGCTGATTCGCCTTGGGGCTGGCGTTGCTGTGGCTGCGCTATTGGGTTGTGCACAAGCACCTGTAGCAGAGTGGCAAGGTACGTCGGTTCAGGCGTCTCAGCGCGGCGTGCAAGCTTATCTGGTAGGCATGGGCCAGGTGGCAGACATAGAGTTTGAAAATGCCAGGCGCGCCGTGGGCAGCACGGCCAACTTAGAGGCGGTTGCCAATGTAGAGTTGCTGCAATGCGCGGCGCGTATCGCCAGTTTGGAGGCACTTGTATGCACCCCCTCGGTTGATGCGGCCTACATGAGCCAAGCCCAGTTGGTCTACCTCAACTACCTCAACGCCATGCTGCCAGTTGAGGCCAAGGCTGCGTTGTTGCCTGCTGCGCAACGCAAGGTTGTGCTCGCGCTCAGGACCGGTGTCAGCATGGAGGCAGTGGTGCGCGACATGCAAACCAGCAACGATCAACCCCTCAGTACCCTGCTGGCATGTGCCATAGCCAACCAGCACCAAGCCGCCCCACTCGCAGTGGTGGGTCAGGCAGTCGACATTGCCTCCGCTCAGGGCTGGCGCAGGCCATTGCTGGCTTGGTTGTCTGTGCAACGCAACTTGGCTTTAGAGCAAGGCAACACCAGCTTGTCGGCTGAGGCTCAGCAGCGCATTGATTTATTGGTCCGTACGGCCGCTGCCCGCTAACCGTTGGCTGTCATGGCTGCGCGCCAATCCATGGGATCTAAGGGCTGGGCATATCCAAGCCGCCCAGCATACCCAGCGCAAACGGCAAACTCAGCATGGCCAGCAAGGTCGACAAGGTCACCAAGCTGGCCACGTAGGGGCCGTTAAATCCCATGCGTGCGGCCAACACATAGGCGCTTGAAGCTGTTGGCATGGCTGCAAAGATAAGCAGCACAGTTGTTTGCGTGGCATCAAGTTGGAAGGCTTTGGCCAACAGCCAAGCCACTATGGGCAATACAAGGTGCTTGATGCCCAGTACAGCAACCCCAAGCACTTTGGCGCGTGGCAGTGCAGACAGTTGCATGCCTGCACCAGCGGCCATCAGTCCCAATACCAAGCCAGTTTGCCCCAGTCTGGAGAACGTAGGCGCCAGCCACTCTGGCATGTGAAAGCCCATGAGGTTGGCCAGCAAACCCAAGAATGTGGCCCATATCAGCGGGTTTTCCACCAGCTCTCGGCCCAAGCCTTTTTGACCGTGTCTGGCCATAGGCCACACCGCACCAATGTTGTACAAGGGCACGCAAATGCCAATCAGTACCGCAACCAGCAGAAGCCCTGGGTCGCCCACTACTTTTTGGGTGATGGCCAAGGCAATAAAGGAGTTGAATCTGAAGCCGATTTGCGCACTGGCCGCATGGTCTCGCACATCAAAATAGCGGTTGGCAATGGGCCATTTGACCACCGAGTAGGCCAGCGTAATACCAGCTGCCGCCAAGCACAGGCCAGCCAAAATGAACTGTGAGGTGCTGTTGACATCCAATGGGTAGCGCGTGATGCTGTGAAACAGCAGCACCGGAAACAAGAAGAAATAGACCAAGGCATTGACCTGGGCCCACACCGTTGTGTTGAGCTTGGTGAACCTGCAAATCAGGTAGCCGCAGGCAATCAGGGCGAAATCGGGGAGTAAGAGTTGGGCGTAGTACACGGCGGTCAGCATAGCTGTTTTTTGAAAAGACAATGTACAAACCCTCCATCGCCCGCTTTTTTGCTATGGTGTAGCCCATGAACAAACCTAGCGCTGATGCTGCAAGCGCACCACCCGCTGAGCACGCCCACATTGACGTTTTTATAGACGCTATGTGGCTCGAGCACGGCTTGGCCACCAATACCTTGTCCAGTTACCGCGCTGATTTGACTTCGCTGGTGGCGTGGCTGAAGCCGCAAGGCGTCAGCCTGCTGGCCACCGAGTGGCACCACCTGAGTGCCTATATGGGGGTGCGGTACAGCACCAGTAAAGCCAGCACTGCCAACCGCCGCCTGAGCGTGTTTAAGCGGTTTTTTAGATGGGCTCTTAGAGAGCACTTGGTTGCGCTAGACCCCAGCATGCAGCTGTTGCCCGCCAAGCAGGGCCCACGTTTGCCTAAAACCTTGTCCGAAGCGCAAGTTGATGACTTGTTGTCAGCCCCCAATGTGGAGACGCCGCTTGGCTTGCGTGACCGTGCCATGCTGGAGTTGATGTATGCCAGTGGCCTGCGGGTGAGCGAGTTGGTTGGGCTCAAAGTGTTTCAAGTCAGCCCATCCGAGCAAGTGCTGAAGGTCATGGGCAAAGGCAGCAAAGAGCGCTTGGTGCCATTTGGTAGGGCTGCCCACCATTGGCTAGACCGCTACGGCGCATCGGCCAGGGCGGACTTGCTGGCTGGTCAGCGCACCGATGACTTGTTTGTGACCCGCAGAGGCTCAGGCATGAGCCGTGTGATGTTTTGGAATGTGGTTAAAAAATACGCAACCATTGCGGGTATTCACAGCGCTTTGTCACCGCACACGCTGCGCCACGCATTTGCCACACATTTGATCAACCACGGTGCAGATTTGCGCGCTGTGCAGTTGTTACTGGGGCATGCCGATATTTCCACCACCACTATTTACACGCATGTGGCACGTGAACGGCTGCAGCAGTTGCATGCAGCGCACCACCCGCGTGGCGGCGGTATATCAGGTCAGTAAGTAGGCCAGTTCTTCTTCGCTAAAGCCAGCAGCGCGTCTGGCTTCGTTGTTAAACGGTGGTTTGAGTTTGGGTGCATCGTAGGTGGCTACCAGCTCAGCGTAATGCGCCACTGGTCCAAGGCCTTGTTGCATGCACAGGTGCTTGTACCAATGGTTGCCAATGGCTACATGGCCTACTTCTTCGCTCAATATAAAGTCCAATATCGCCACCGTTTGCAACGCGTCTGGTGTGTTGACGGTGCGCAGCTTGGCTTGTATCAGCGGCGTGGCATCTAACCCGCGCGCCTCAAGCGTTCTGGGAACCAAAGCCATACGCGCGGTGATGTTGACCGCTGTTTTTTCGCACATCAACCACAAGCCGTCGTGCGCGGTGAAGTCGCCGTAAGACCAGGGCTCGTTGGACTGCAAGCTGGTCAAGTGCTTGGACAGCATGTCAAAGTGTGTGGATTCTTCATAGGCCACGCGCAGCCAATCCATATAAAAAGCAGTGGGCATGCCTGCATACCGCCACACCGCGTCTAGTGCCAAGTTGATGGCATTGAATTCAATATGGCATATAGCGTGCACCAATGCGGCACGTCCAGCCAGCGTGTGCACCGAGCGTGTGGGCACTTTGCCTGGGTGCACCAAGATGGGCTTGTCAGGTCGTCCTGGCAGCGTTTTTTCAGCCTCTAGCGCAGCGTTGCTTGTCGCATCTGTCCATTCAAATGTTTGTGCGTATTGCCATAATGCGCGCAGGGCATCCACTTTTTCGGTGGGCTGTTTGACTTGCAAGGCTTGTAAAGCCAATGCACGCGGATTAATGGGGGTAGACACTGTGCTCATCTATAAATTGTATGAGGTGTCCCTGCCCAAGACGAATGAAAGGACAAGCGATGGCTATTTATCAACTGGATCAAGACCTACCGACAATTGCCCCCTCTGCTTGGGTGGCTGACACTGCGCAAGTCATAGGTGTTGTGACCCTTATGGACAACGCCAGTGTGTGGTTTGGCGCAGTGGTGCGCGGCGACACGTCTACCATACACATTGGTAAAAACAGCAATATTCAAGATGCCAGCGTGTTGCACGCAGATGTGGGTATGCCACTCCATGTTGGTGACAACGTGACTGTGGGTCACCAGGTCATGTTGCATGGTTGCACCATTGGAGACGGCTCACTGATTGGCATTGGCGCTGTGGTGCTCAACGGCGCGGTCATTGGCAAGCACTGTTTGGTTGGAGCGGGTGCTTTGGTGACCGAGGGTAAAGTCTTCCCAGATGGCAGCATGATTTTGGGCAGTCCCGCCAAGGTGGTAAAGCAGCTGACCCCAGAACAAATGGCAGGCTTGGAAGCCAGCGCGCAGCATTATGTGGACAATGCCCTGCGCTTTAAAAATGGGCTCAAGCGCATAGACCAGCCTTAACAAGCCCTTGTTGCCATTTATAGCTGTTTGAGGGCGTAGTAGGCCAACGTGGCTTGAGGTGCATAGGCGCTCAAGGTGGCGGTGGTGACGCCCACCTGTGAGGCCTTGGTGGGCACCTCTGCCAAGGCGGCTCGCACCACGGTTCTGGTCAGGCCCAGTGGCTTGTTCAAATGCATGAAGGCCAGTGCTGACTGCAACGGCGACAAGCTGGGGTTGTGTGCGGCGTTTTCGCCATGGCGGCCTGCAAAGATGGTCGCGTCGTCCAGCTGAATGGCCACGCCTGCATAGGCATGCCCCGTGTCTGTGGGGTAGGGGGCATAGCTGGCGGCGGCGGCGGCTAGCGCAGCGACTGCCAATGCAGGTGGTGCGTGTTGGTCTACGGCATCGCTAAAACCGATGTGGTGTTGCCCCAACGCGGGATTCATCAAGCCGCCATCAATCCCTAAATCTTTGGGACCAAAAGCCTCAGGTAACAAGGCTGTGAACGGCCGTTCGTTGTAGGCATAAGCCACGGTGCTGTCGGGCAGGGGCAACAAGACTGTTAAGACCTGTGAGCTGGCCAGCTCGTTGATGAATTGCCGACAATAGCCACACGGTGCCGCACTAATGGCCAGCACGGCCACACCTGTTTGGCCGTTGAGCCAAGCGTTGTTGATGGCGCATTGCTCAGCGTGAATAGAGCTGCTGAGTGCGGCACTAGAAAACTCAAAATTGGCACCCATATACAAACTTCTAGCGCCGCTGGCTTGCAAGTCTGTGCCTGCGGCTACGGCCCCTACTGGGTAGTGAGATACCGGCACGACAGCATATTGCTGCGCTATAGGCAGCAGGCGCATCATCAGACCGCCCAAGTCGCAGCGCAGCGTCGCCATGAGTTGGGCCACCACGCTGTGGGCCAGCACACCACGGCTCAGCCTGATGTGGTCAATGGTGGGCTGTAGCTCTACGGGGAAAGCGCTGAGTGCCAGTTGCCATGCCGGACTGGCTGTCTGCTGGGTACGTGCCGCAACCGGAGTGGTGGCGTGCATGGTGTCGGTGTGTGGTGTGGGCATGTTGTTGCAGCTAGAGGAAGTCGTACAGTCGGTAGAGGTCTTAGAGGTCTTGGATCGACTGGTTGATGTCTGGGGTGGTTAGAGAATGTGCCGTGAGTCAAATTCTAAAACCTTAGGACTGAAACTTGTCGGTGTAGTCATGAGAAAATGCATCTCATGACGAATCAGCCCCTTCATCGGGGCGTTTTATTTTTTATGCGCAGGGAATGAGCCGTGTCAGAGTTACATAAATTTATTTTTGAAGGTTTGCCAGTGCGAGGCGCTGTTGTGGTGCTGGACGATGCGTGGCAGGATATGCTGTCTAAGCGATCAGAGGCGGGCAAGTTCCCGCAGCCTGTGCAAAACTTATTGGGTGAGATGGCCGCCGCTGCCGTGTTGATGCAAGCCAACATCAAGTTTAACGGTGCTGTGGTGTTGCAAATTCAGGGCGACGGCCCACTTAAAATAGCCGTGGCCGAAGTGCAGCCAGATTTTGCGGTGCGTGCCACGGCCAGTTTGCATGGCGAGGTCTCTGAGCAAGATCAATTCAGTGACATGGTTAACGTGAACAATGCAGGCCGCTGTGCCATCACTTTAGACCCCAAAGACCGTTTGCCAGGCCAACAGCCCTACCAAGGTGTGGTGCCCTTGTATGACGACAGCGGTGGAAAAATAAACCAACTCAGTGAGGTGTTGCAGCATTACATGTTGCAAAGTGAGCAACTGGACACGTGTTTGGTATTGGCTGCCAACGACACCCGCGCAGCAGGCCTGCTCATACAGCGATTGCCTTTGGCGGGAGAAGGAAATTTGGGCGCGACGTCTGAATCCAACGAAGATGGCATTGGCAAAAGTGATGACTACAACCGCATTGCTACCTTGGCGTCCAGCCTCAAAACCGAAGAACTGCTAACCCTGGGCGTAGAAGACCTGTTGCACAGGCTGTTCTGGGAAGAGCCTATTGCCCGCTTCATCCCGCCACAAGGGGTCGATAAGCCGCGGTTTCAGTGCAGCTGCTCTAGAGAGCGCGTCAGCGGCATGCTGTGCTCATTGGGTGCAGACGAGGTTGACAGCATCATCGCTGAGCGTGGTGACGTAGAAGTGGGCTGTGAGTTCTGCGGTGCCATGTACCGGTTTGACCCAGTTGACAGCGCGCAGTTGTTTGCGCCAAGCAGCGCTACCCCCCCCGATGTATTGCAGTAACAACGCATCCCATCACAACGAAGCTACATCAAGGATTGTTTATGTCTGGTGCACACGGTGTCGTGTTTGATTTTGGCGGTGTGGTTTTCAATTGGAAACCTACCGAGTTATTGCAGCAAGTCGTGCCACACTTGGCCACGAACGAGGCCACAGCGCTGGCGCTGAAAGAGCTTATTTTTCAGGGCTTGACGCTTAACAGCGACTGGGCTTTGTTTGACCAAGGCCGTATTGAGCCAGACGCCTTGGCTGAACTTATCGCCACACGCAGTGGCTTGGCGAGCAGCGACGTGGCCACAGTCATTGCCGCTGCACCCAAGCACTTGACACCCAAGCCAGACACTGTGGCGCTCATAGAGTCATTGTCAGCACGTGGTGTGCCGCTGTTCTTTTTGTCTAATATGCCCGGGCCATACGCGCTCTTTTTGCAAGCCCAGTACGCTTTCTTGTCGCATTTCAAAGCCGGTATTTTTTCTGCGGACGCAGGCTGCAGCAAGCCCGGCACCCACATCTACGGCTTAGCCCTAGCCTGTACTGGCATGAAGCCCGAGCAATTGGTGTTCATCGATGATTTGTCTGAAAACATTGCGGTTGCAACAAGTTTGGGTTGGCGTGGCATCTTGTTTCAAGATGCCGCCCAGTGCAGCGCCGCCTTAGAGCTGGAGCTGACATAGGCCGGTACCGTCAACGGTCTAAAAAACCGCTACAACAAACCTTTAAATAAAGTTCGTTCGCAGTCGGCGTCGCCGCAGCCTTCGCAGCCCCAAGCATGGAAGTTGGGACTGGTTTTGGCTAAGACTTTTTGGGACTTGTTCGGTGGGTCGTTGCAAGCCAATATGGCCGACTGTATGGCAATCCACGCAGCTTGCGTGCGGTTGTCGCCTTGGCCGTAGACC